>CAZZZY010000061.1:0-14825 GCA_964658545.1 uncultured Acetobacteraceae bacterium
TCAGTTTTTCCCGTTTACGTAGAGGACTACAACATTTTGCCATCACCCAAGTCCTTGGTAGGGACAGGTATACCTGCTGCCTTTTGTGCTTCCCAGTATAAATGACCAAATAGCCAATCGACTTCTTTAGCTTTCTCAATAATCTCAGCGGCAGTTGGTTGCCGTCCAAAGCTCTTCACGAAGTCAGTATGCCAGTTTTGCCAATGTGTTGTGATTTTTGCATGTACATTGCTCAATTCACCTGGTGTAGTCCGAACACCGCGCAGAAAAGCTGGTCCATCTACGTTGATTTTTGCTTTTCTTAAAGTTTTCCGAAATTTTCGTGGGATCGAATGGTGCACCTGCCATTCCTTCCCACCTGGAAAATCGGGATGAAGTTTAGAAAATTTTTCTCGATAGTTTCCAGCTACACTCTTTGCTGTATCAATAGCCTTTGCCTCCGCTAAAATTTGTTTTGTCTGTTGGGGCGTGAGTCCTTTTGGAGCAGCCGTTGTGGACATTGATAGCTTGAGTTCTTCTGATAATTCTCCCCATACTTCCCCACCTTTTACAATTCCATCTTGACTTTGGACAAACCAGTTTTCATACTCAAGCACACCTCCACTACGTCGATATTGCTCAAAGCGCAGATGATCGCCAAGTACTGTGCCTTTAGAGTTAGATTTAAGTGCTAGATTAAGCGGTACTCCTTTGAATATTTTTAGGTTAGATGGAAGAGGTTGTTGACTTGGTTGAGGAGTTGCTACAGAACTGCTACCTTTACCTCCTTTTGCTGATGCCACTACTTGACCTCCCTTGGCACCTCCCCCCTGAATAACTGTCAGATTTGGACGACTTGAGGAAACATCCACATCATCTGTCCCAGTCCGAGCCATAGTTGCCGGTTCATCTGGGTGAATTGCATTATCGTTGGCTGGAGGCTGACCTTTATATTGCTCAGGTAAATCACCCAACTTGGGTGCTCGGTTTGTTGCAGTATTATTAGGGGAAAGCTCATTCTCTCCCCTCAGCTGATTCTCGATTGGAGGTGGCTTTTTGGATGAGGCTCCAGCGTCACCCACTGCTTTTGTCCGTGCTTTGGCTGCAACAGCCCCCAGAATTATATCCATCACGATCGATTTAGGATCGGTAATCTGAGTGACCAATTGATCGATGAATTCGCTCCAAGTTATGGGCTTGTTCTGTGTAAACGCATTCTGGTAAAGCGCACGAATGTATGTTGAGATCGTTCGAGATTCTACGCCATTAATCAAACTATGAACAATTCCTCGTAAAACTTGCGTTTCAACCTTCTGCGTCGCTGGATTCTTTTGTAAAGCTCCCATCAATCCAGATGATAACTTGCCTCCGAATTTGGAAAGGACAATCTGGATAGCAACATCAACCGCAACTTGTCCCCAATCAACCTTCTCACCGAGTGCTGCTTTTGTGGCAGCTTCAGTTACATCGATCGCCACACTAGCACCTGTTGCGACTGCTAAAGCAGTGCCTCCTGAAGCAACTGTGGCTAAAGCCATCAACGAATACTTTGCTCCATCTCTCGTGTATTCTGCTCCTGTTTTTATCGACTCTGCCCCGCCAATGTTACTTTCCTTGTAGCGGTACCAGGTTGCTTGGGCGTTACGTAATGCCTTGTTTGCTTGCTCCTGTAGTTGGATAGCTTTTTCGAGATCACCCTGTTTAATTGCGTCTTGGCTTTGCTTAATTAAAGTATCAACATCGAACCAGATTGACATGGAGGGTGGTTCTGCCCCAGCCGTGAGGTCTGCAAGGCGGCGCATAATGGGCCATTGCTCCAGAAATTGCTGAGCCGATCCACGGCATATCTCCGTAATGCCCTCAATTCGTTGAAGTTCTACATCCAGATTGTGAATAATACGCGCTTTTTCTCCTTCAACATTGGCTTTCGCTAAGACAGATCCCTCGAATGTAATATCTCTTGTGAGTTCGCCAGGTTTTGGTGGTGCAATAGTAAACTTTTTTTCTGGCGGTGGTGAAGTCGAAGAAATCACAGTGCCATCTGCCAATGTCAGTTCTTGCTTAACTTCCAATTTTGCCCGTTGATCTGCCGCTTGCATTGCTTGGGCAAGTTGAGCCATTTCTTGGGGTGACATTATAGGAGACGTATCGATCGCTCTAGGCTGATCAGATTTCGGTTTACCCAAGTTACGTTGTGCGTTCTGCAAATCTTCTAAACCTTGGGTTAGAGAATCTTTTTTACTGACAGGTTTAGGCTGGAGTCCAGGAGGTGAGGAATGCGCGCCTTTTTCTGGCTTTTTCTCAACTGAGGAGGGTGACTCTGGAGGCTTTTGACTTGTGAGTGCAAATTGTCTCAATGCCTCAAGATTCGGAGAGTCAGAAAACAAGCTAGAGCCTTTGAATGAATCGGTACGTCTGCTGGGATGACATAGATTTGATTCACATTGAGTTTTCGCTTGTATTGCTTTTCGTTTTTCTTCCTCACTCAGTTCATCACGCTGAACTTCTAAAGATCCCATCTGCTGTTGCTGAATCACATGTGTTAGCTCATGAGTAATCAGGCGTTTTCCTACATTTGTTACTGGTGCGAACCGACCTGCCCCAAACACAATGTCTTGACCCACTGTATAAGCATTGGCATTCACATCCTGTGCCGATCGCTCAGCCGCTGCATCAGTATGTACCCGCACCTGCGAAAAGTCGTGACCGAAGCGTTGCTCCATATCCTGCTGTAATCCAGGCTCCAGCGGTCTGCCAGGACTCGACAACACCCGGTCTACGCTGGCGGGTGCCGCCATATCTGCCTGCCCGGTCGCTTGTCCGGTGAAGCGCTGGATGCGTGGTGGCGCGTCGCTAACTGCCGGATGTGCCGATGCTGTCATCACCTGATCAGCAACCCGATCGGCTTCCTGTTCGTAGCGATCGCTAGGTTCATTAATCGTAAGCTTAGTTTGAATGTTTCCCGGCAGAGCCATCCCACCCTTTTCCTGGCACGTAGTACAGGTTCCTGATGCACCCGCCGCATTCCCACAGGCACATTTCCGCTGCAAGATGCCACCCCGACTTAAGGGCGAAGCGGTTACAGGAGTTTGTGCTGGTGATCGCCCCATCATTCGCAACATCGCTTGATTCCCATAGGCTTTCTGCATCACTGCCTGTTGCGCCTGCTTTCCCATCGGCTGAGAGACAGCCGCTAACCGTCCACTACCCGGACTGAGTGAGCCATACCCCGCCCAACCCCCAGAGCGTTTGTCTCCTTCCATCTCAAACTCAGACTCAGCTTTCCCTTGCTGTTCCTTCGTCTTGTTCTCACTCACAGGTGCGCTTAACATCATCAGCCCCTTCAGGTTTAGTGTTTACAAATCGCCTAATCAGTCACATCCTCTGGGTCAATTCCTAACCCTCCCATTCCCCTGCCCGGATGACGATCCCGTGTTTCGCCATCTCCCGTTGCGCCGCATGAAAAAGATGCTGCATCGTGATGCGCGTCCCACTGGCCCGCGCCAGAAACGCTGCCCCCAATGCCGCCCCCTTAATATCCGCTCCCGTCATATTGAGTTGCTTTGCCAATCGTTGCCAATCCAGATTTTCCAGTAACGCCTCACCCCCAGGCGATCGCTCCAGCAAAGCCAATTTCCAGATTTTCAACCGCTCCGTCGGTCCAGGCTGGATAAAATCCACAATGAAGCGTAGCCGCCTAATAAATGCCTGATCCATATCCCCCTTGCGGTTCGTTGCCAAAATCGCAATGCCATCAAACTGCTCCATGCGCTGTAACAAATAGTCAATCTCAATATTGGCAAAGCGATCGTGGGCATCCTTTACCTGTGTCCTCTGCCCAAATAAGGCATCCGCTTCATCAAAAAACAATACCACATTCGCCCGTTCACAGGCATCAAACACCCGCTTTAACCGCTTTTCCGTCTCCCCAATGTACTTATTCACCACCCCTGCCAGATCCACCCGATACAGTTCCATGCCCAGCGATCGCGCCAACACCTGCGCCGCCATCGTTTTCCCTGTGCCACTGGGTCCGGCAAACATCGCCGTAATCCCCCGCCCCACGGGACACAGCCGCTCAAAGCCCCACTCCTCATACACCTGCCAGCGCAGCCGCGCCTGCTGCTCCAGTTCTTCCAGATGTTGGCGGATGGCAGATGGCAGCACAATATCCTCCCAAGTGTAAGGACAGATCAGCAGATTAAACAATTCCCCCGGCTCGTGGTGTACCATCTGCTGACAGACCGCCACTACCGCAGCCGTGCCCGCCCGCGCTGCCCGTGCCGCCTCAGTAATTTCACCGGGAGTCAACACCCAGTTTAGCACCGGATCAGGCACTGGACTACCGTTGGTTAACTGCTGCCACAACTCAAGCCGCTGCTTGCGGGTCAGCGATGGCAACGACACCACCCGCCGGAGTGCGCCATTGTGCCGCTGTCCCAAGGGTGCAGTCGCGCCAAAGATTGTCAACTGACTGGTATCCCTGAGCGATCGCCAGACTTTGGGATTAGTATCCTCTACCCGATGCCAGTAAGGAATGCTGCGATTCAAGCGAGCCGATCGCAGAACTCGCAGCACCCGTTCCGCCGCCAGCGCCAGCGACACCTCCGCCCCCAGGAGCAGGCTGCTATCGGCCACCAGCAGGCTCACACCCAGAGAGCCACACACCTGTGCCGCCAGCGTTCGTTTCCCAGCCCCCTCTGGTGCAATGAGTTCCAGTTCCAGAGCAGTAAAGGAGGGTAGAGCCTCTGGGTGATCGGGGGGCGTGTGGGCGATCGCCACGATAAACTCCCGCATCGCTGCCAGTTCAGCCGGATACAGGCAGGTCTGACCAGTCCCTGGGGTTGCCGGAATCCACTGGACAGCCGTGCCCAGCATGGGATCGAGCCGCTGTCCCTGCACCAGCCAGCCCACAATATAGGGGTCGGCAACCCAGGCAGAGGCGATCGACCCGTGCTGTTGCCCCTCAGCAGGAACCGCCAACCGCCAGCGCCGCAACCCCGACTCTGGTCCGGGAACACTGGCAGCGTTCCACTGAAACAGCAGGGAGGCTAACCAGGGCGTGGCATACCCCATCGTGGCATCGTCATGGAGATAGCCATAAACTCGCCGCAACAAGGGATCAACTTCCACTGCGATCGCCAGCAATAACAGGTCACTTTCCCGATCAGATAACCCAAACAGTTGCCGTAAACCTTGCCAGTTTTGGTCATGCGCCAATTGCTCCTCAGCAACTTGCAGCTGCTGCGTCATCTCTTGAGCAGTGCGATCGCTCTGGTAGAAAGCCGCCTCTGCTTCTGCCATCACCGGGGGTGGGATCAAGATGCGATCAACTTCCGTAGCAGAAATCGCAAGAGACTGTTTGGCGATGGCGATGTCCTCTGACCATAGAGTTTGCAGCCACAGGACTCGCCGTTGGGCACGCAGGCGAACACTCGCCAGAAAGTCTGTCGTTGCTTGCTGTCCCTGTAATGCCTCAGATGCAATCATGATGTTTTCACCACCCATTTCGCTGGTGGAGACTCCACCTGATTAACGCGAACCCGAACCCCATATCGCCCATTGGGTAGATTCCCTGGCAATTGAAAACTGATGGCATTACTGTTACTGAATGTAAACTGTCCTGGTGTCAGCGCGATCGTCTCCAGCAAAACTTCCACTGTTCCTGGACTAAAGCCAATGCCGTTAATGGTATAAGTGCCGCCAACCGGGCTTAATAGAGGACCACCCGTGGGATCGACCCAAGCGGCAACACTGAAGGGTGTTGCGTTTGAGCGAATGGCGTTGGGGTCTCCTGAAGGGAGATTATTTCCCACCCGCAACTGATAAACACCTGCTACAGGGGCATCAGTCGTGGGTAGTACTAAGGTAAAACGGGAATCTGTTTGTACAGGTGGTGCTGGGGATGGTGGATTTGTTGGAGTTGCCCAGGCTGTCACATCCTGTTCGGTGCCATCTGGTAATAAAAGATAAAGTCGGTTAGAACTATTCTGATTCAACCCTGCCCCGTAAAGTAGAAAGCTTTGTCCTGGAGCAACTACAGCCGGTAAAAGATCATAGCTTCGATGGTCAGGTTGCGATGGCGTGTCATTTGGTCCAATATAGTTAACTTTGATATAGGTTCCAATCACCTGTCCTGCGGCGGCGAATGGTAAAGATGCAGGACTGACTGCTAAATTCACTGTCTGTACCTGCTTTGCCAGTGGCGGTGGAAGCTTGGGTTCGATGAAAATAACACTCACTTTATAAATTAAGGATAGCCGGAGTGAAGAAGTAATGGCTTGCCAAAGTCGCCCTGCTTCTAAGACACTTTCTACCTCCATTGTCAGGCAGAATTCTTCGACCCGATTATCAATGGGTACAGTTGACCTGACGATGGGATTTTCGTGAAAGCATTTCAACGCGATGCTCATTGCCTGCTGCTCTTGGATATAGGAACCTTTGGCGTAAGCAGTGAGCAGGTAATAAAGATCTAGGCTTAAAGGTTGATACGGAATCGGCGGTACGCGCGTTGTCGTTTTAGTGGGATCGGTCACAGGAGGAGTTGTCCACGGTCCTGTAACAGGCGAATTCCGTTGAAACGAATCCTGCACAACGTGAAACAGGTAGAGATTCAGTTGGCATCCCGTCAAACTCCGAATTTCGTCAGGGGGTAAGCCTGTTACATTAATATCAAATCGTTGACCAGGATTGATGCCCGTAGGAGTGCCATCGGGTGGAGTTGTTTCTTCGCTCCAAAGTTGAGAGCTTTGCACGCTCGCATTTAGTAGACTGATTAGACGGTCAGTAACAATAGAAAGGTCTAGTAATCCCAGTGGCATCTCTTTCCTCCTTTCAACTCTGGCGTAAACCAAAGGCAGATATAAAACCACGCGACAGTATGGGGGCTGATCCTGATTTCGCCGCAACGGACACAACCCTAATGGGTACTGGTGGAGGCGGTGCCGGAGGGGGCACGATGTGAACCTCGATCGCGCCAATGTGAACTGTCGAAGGCTGGGGCAGTTCTGCTGTCCCCATTGGCATGGATCGCTGAGACAGAAACTCGGTCATTGCCTCTGTGTGCGTCTGTTGGCTAGGGCGACCAGGTTCCAGCACGGTTTGCAATGATTGGACAGATCCGGGAGAGGTTTCTGAGGTAACCGGAAAAAAAGGTTGCACAGAGGGAGTCAATCTAGTAATCGGGGATGGCTGTTTTGGCTGGGGTGGCAACTGAGACTCTGAAGCAGTTGCCTCAAAAGGTTCAACAGTTGTTTGGAAACTGGGTGGACTGTTCGGTGTTGGGGGCATCAGTATTGGCTGCGCCATCTCTAAGCGATCGCTGGATATTATTGGACGAGCGATTGTCGAATTTTCCGAAACAGTCCGGTTGAGAGTACCAGCATCTCTCTGTTCTGGGATTTGTTGTAATAACGGTGGTGGTGGGGTAGGCGATGGTTCCGCATCCCAAGTTGGGGACTGGAGACTGATGGGATTGAGTGTGATTGGCTCAATCCGGATCTCTGTCCCTGGCTGGTTGGCTGTAACAGTCTCTGTCTGTTGCAGTGGTGGTTGGGATAGTTGTGGGATCTGTTGTAATAACGGTGGTGGTGGGGTAGGCGATGGTTCTACATCCCAGGTTGAGGATTGGAGACTAAGGGGATTGAGTGTGGCTGGCTCAGTCCTGGTCTCTGTAGCTAGTGGAGTAGTAATCCCAGGCAATGGCGGGGTTTGCCGAACAGCCACCTGGGGGAGGTCAGCGGATTGGGGCAATCGCTCCGCTGCTGCTCCATTACTCAAAGGTGTTTCACCCTCCCCTGCCACAGCCTGATTCAGATTTCCCTGAGGAAACGGCAATCGAGGCGGAGTTAGCATCGGCAGTCCACCACCAGGGCGATCGCTCCCAGGACGAATACGATGAGCGATCTGTTTCAGGTAAGAAAATTGCACCATCTTAAGCCGTCCTCTTTGTCTGTCGCAGCCGCTCGGCATATTGCAGCCGACGCTGACGGGGTAGTGCCAAAATAGCCGATTCTGACCACTGATAGTACATGGCTAACAGGTGAATTTCTTCGTAGATAAACGCTGCCTGATTGCGGAGTTCTCGCAATGTAAATTGCTGTGGGTCAAAGAAAATTTCGACCATCGCTCCGCATTCCGAGCATTGCCCCTGGAGATTCTGAGCCAGATTGGGTGCTAACGTTTCCATTGCCTCCTCAATCTGCTGGAGTTGTTCTGAGGTAATCTCAGCTGGTTGGAGACATCGGCGGATCAATTCCTGATCGGGGTGAGGATGATGGGCGATCGCCACCTGATCGGCAACGGTAGGTAACCGGAACAACACTGGTATGTCTTGCAAGCGGAACCATCCCGATTCTTCAGCCGCTTCTACACCTCCAACCTGACTTGGCAAGTAGTTGGCAAGATACTCACTCACCTGGAAAGAGACCTCAATAGGTGCACCACAGTTACTCGCAGGGCAAGTCGCATCGGCCCGCAGGCGATCGCCAAAGACTGACTGCCGAGTATGTAGGAGCAATGTATCCACGTCGGTGATTGAAACCGTATTCCAGGAAACCTCGTTCCCATCAGCAGCTTGTGCGATCGCTGTCAGTAGCGCTAATGCCAATGATGTATCCAGATTGGTCGCCTCCAGCAAGAGAATATCTTCAACCCCGGTAGGTTGGCGTAGAAACACCTCCAACCCACTGACTGGCAGGCGTAGAGCCTGTTCATTCCGGCGCATTGGACTTATCCTGCCTGATTCTGATTGGGTTCTGTCACACTCAAATCCCGTTCCCATCCTTGATTTACTAGCTTGATATGCTCGATCGCCACAGCGTTTCCACCAGCATCCAGATCGGGTAATGCTTGGTATTCCGATACCCAGCAACGGTAAACCTTATAGACGAAAACCTGTTGACCCTGCTCGTTGAGCAGCGCAATTCTAATGTCTTGACGCAGAGCAGTTAAAGATTGGTTGGGGTGACCAGCATCCAGTACTTGAGCAGCATTAGCCCAGTCTTCAAAAGCGCTGTCATGGGTAATGCCCCGCTCCAGTGTAATCTCCTTGTATGCGGTACGCCCCATCCCCTGCAAAATAATCATGTTGCCTGCTTCCTTGTATTCAATAACTTCGGTAGAGCGCGTTAGACCACCAGTCATCTTACTCATCAAGGCAACAGGTGTCGTGGAAGTTCCAAAGTAGATTTGGTAGCGATACGCTTTATAAGGGTCAAAACGATTGATATTAACGGTGAAAGGTTTACTCATGGAATTCTCTCCTATGACTGTACTTGACCAGCAAGTTGTGCGATCTTGACAATAACGAATTCAGCGGGTTTGAGTGGCGCAAAAGCAACGATGATGTTCACAATGCCGTTGTTTTGATCATCGGAAGTAGTCGTTGAACTATCGCACTTGACCTGGAATGCTTGACTTGGGGTCGAGCCTTGAAGCGCACCTTGTTTAAATAACGACAGCATAAAGTTGCCAATACTGAGACGAATGGCAGCCCATAAAGGTTCATCGTTCGGCTCAAACACGACCCAACCAAGGTTGCTCAAGAGAGTCTGCTCGATGAATAAAGCCATGCGCCGGACTGGCACATATTTCCATTGTTGGTAGGCTGGGTTTGCAGACACCAGTGTTCTAGCACCGTAAACGACAGTTCCAACACCAGGGAAAGTTCTCAAGCAATCAACCCCCGCTAAATTCAGAACTCCCTGTCTAGGATCGTTCATACGACCTGAATCTACGACACCAGTTGTATTGTTAATTGTTGTTTCCAACCCAGCAGGTGCTTTCCATACACCACGGTTAAGATCAGTACGTGCATAAATACCTGCGACAGAACCACTGGGTGGCAACGTAATCGGCTGACCTGTTATCGGATCTGTTGAATTGATATAAGGAAAGTAGAGAGCGCCATTAGTACTTGGGGAAACACTACTCAAATAGTTAGTAACGTCTGCAGGTTGAGAAGTAATAGGAGGATCTAGAATTAGAAATGCTTGTTTACGTTCACAAAAAGCAAGTGCCTCACTGATAATTCCTAGATCGACGATGCCTGGTAGAACCAGCAAATTAAAGATTGGCAATTTATCTAAATCGCTATCTTGATCAAAAATTGCGGGAGCAGTTGGAGTTCCCCGCGTAAAATCCGCTGGGTTAAACACTGACCAGCTAGGATCAGGGCTAGTCTGAGGAGGCTGATAGAGAATTTTTTGTCCTACTGCTGGTGTAGCTGTAAAGGCTGTTCCGTAGTTAGGCGGCTGACCTTGCGTCGGCGGTGCTGGCGGCGTTACTTTCACTAATGATGAGATACGGTTAGTAGCTGTACCATTGATGCGATTCTCGATAAAGTTCCGGTTGTCGGCTTGATTGAATGTAACTGTCACACCTCGATATGTCTCTATCTGTGAGCCATAGATAATGGTAATATCGGCTACATCTTCAGGAGAGTTTGCAGCTGGGTTACTGGCCCTAAGATTTCCGATTATTACTGTTAAATCAACGGTGTCCGTTGGTTGTAACGCTGTAAAAACAATACTGCCAATCGGTGCTGTTACTGGGCTTACCTTTCCGTGAAGCGTAGGTGGGGAGGTATTGAGATCATAATAGCTGGCTGGAAGCCCGATGACATAAGCATCCGAACCCCCATTCAGAAAAAATTGGTTGACCGCATTAGCAACGCTTCCAAAAAGAGCCTTTGAAGTACCGCTGTCAAACGCATTACTGGTAAAAAAGCCGCCAAATTCTCGTTCATAGTCAGTAAAGCTAAAAATTTCGACAGCCTTACCAGGATTAAGAGTTAGAAATGGATGAGTATAGCCCACAAAAACAGTAATGGATGTGGGAGCTGCTGTAATTGTGTGAGTGCTACTGGGTAACTCTTGAATATAAATCCCAGGATAGGATGGTGTTACTGGCATTCGTTTGTCTCCAATTTCAAAGAGGTTTCAAGTGTAAAGATGCAATGGCTTATAGAAATCCTTGTCATCAAGTTAGTGCAGTTATTAACTAAGTGAAGCAGCATTTTTGTCGCAAATAGAATTCTCTCCTATGACTGCACTTGACCGGCGAGTTGTTTAATCTTGACAATGATGAATTCCGCGGGCGTGAGTGGCGCAAAAGCAACGATGATATTCACAATGCCATTGTTTTGGTCATCTGAAGTAGTCGTTGAACTATCGCACTTGACCTGGAATGCTTGACTCGGGGTCGAGCCTTGAAGAGCACCTTGATTAAATAACGACAGCATAAAGTTACTAATACTGAGTCGAATGGCAGCCCACAAAGGTTCGTCGTTCGGCTCAAACACGACCCAACCAAGGTTCCGGTAGAGAGTCTGCTCGATGAATAAAGCCATGCGCCGGACTGGGACATATTTCCACTGCTGGAAGGGTGTTTCAGTTGGTTGATCATAGCCGACTAGTGTTCGTGCTCCATAAACTACAGTGCCAACGCCAGGAAAGGTTCGTAAACAATTAATCCCCGCTAGGTTGAGGACTCCCTGCTGAAAATCTGTCAAGCGACCATCGTCTCTCACGCCAGTTACATTCGTGGTGATGGTTTCTAAGCCTGCGGGTGCCTTCCAAACACCACGGTTCCGGTCAGTACTCGCATAAATACCTGCAACTGTACCACTGGGTGGCAATGTAAATGGTATGGGAAGACCTGTTGCTGGATCATTAGCAATACTCGATTGACCTGTTACGGGATCGATCGATTTTACATAGGGAAAGTAGAGAGCACCATTGGTGCTTTGAGGAATAGGGTTTGCTGCATCTGACTTGGGATTTACCTTGTCATAATAAATTGAACCTGGTAGCTGTCCATTAGCTATGTCAGCAAATGGCGGATCTATGATTAAAAATGCTTGCTTACGTTCGCAAAAAGCCAGTGCCTCACTAAGGATCGAATTACCTGAATTGCTAGCAACACCAGGGAGAACCAGTAAGTTAAAAATGGGCAATTTATCTAACTCACTATCCTGCTGTAAAGCAGATATAAAATCATCTTGCGAAAAAATTTCCGTCCTGTCGGGAGTACTGTCGGGAGGATATACAGACAAACTCTGTGGTCCCTGAGTAGATATAAATTTAGAATAAGTCTGATCATTTGGAAGCATCACTAGCGCAGAGATAGGATTTGTTTCGCTTCCAATCCGATTAACAATGTAATTCTGTTTGTCAGTGCTATCAAGATTGACTTTTGGATATGTTTCTATCTGGTTCCCATAAGTGATAGTGATGTCAGCAGTATCGTTATTCTTTTTAATGCTCTGAACATTTGTGATTGATACCATTATCGGAATTTTATCCGTTGGCTCTCGTCCTATAAATTTAATCCTAATGGTTTTATTGGCATCAGTTATAACGGTACAAGGAGGATCAACACTTGCAAGCGCTTTGGATGAAAGACCGATGACAAATGCATCTGAACCGCCATTAAGAAAAAATTGGTTAACTGCACAAGCAATGCTTGCAAACTTATCCTTGCCGTTGTCAAACGCCGTACTGGTAAAGAAACCACCAAATTCTCGTTCATAGTCAGTAAAGCTAAACAATTCCACAGCCTTACGAGGATTAGTAGTTTTTAATGGGTGAGTATAACCAATAAAAACCGTAATAGAAGTCGGTGCCGCAGTAATTGTATAAGTATTGCTTAACAGATCTTGAATATAAATCCCCGGATAGGACTGTGCTACTGTTGTCATTTGTTCACCCCGCTAGCAACCATTAAAAGCTCCTTGGCAAACCTATGAATCACCGTCACCCGGTCTTGCAGTAGCGCGTTTAACTCAGCTAATGGAACCGTTTTAGCACTACCTCGCACAGCAACGTGACGAATGTTACAGGATAGTTGGATGGAAATAAACTCGGATGGAAATGTCATACTCAACTTCTCTCCCGTATACTCTGGCAACATCTAGAAACCTACTGATTGGCTAGTCGAACTAGAGCAGTCAAACCCAAAGAGACTATTCCCCTCTCCCGAATCGTAAAATAATGACATATTTGGGAGCAAAGTCCCCGCAACTCGGAATGGAGAAAATGGGAATACTGAGCAAAGAATTTTTACCTGTGAAGGGATTGGCAGCAAACTTCTCACCCATCCCGGGCAAGGACGTAGCAGGGGGAGGTGGAAAATAATTTTTATCGCTGCCATTCTCGCCCTGGGCTGAACTTGCCGATTCCCTTTGCCCATATTGAGTGGAACTATCGAGCATAAATTTCCCCTTCGCAGTTTTGTTATGACTACGTTATGCAGGTGTTACTAATGTCAAGAATCAGCAGAGGGGAAGAGGTGATGGGGAGCAGCACTTCTCTTCTTAGGCTGCGCCGAAGACAAGCTCAGTTACCAAGAAGGGGAAGGGGAAAGGGGGAAAGGGCACAGAATTTAGAACTTTTCCCCACAAGGTATAAAGCCCCTGTTTTTAAATAGGTCGAAAAAAAAAAAGATTTTTGAGACACGTAGTGCGTTCGCCCTTGGCGTCTCGTAGAGAGAACTTAGCAGCGCCCAGGCGAGCCTCCGAAAGCTCCGGTCTTTATTTGAAACCCCTGCTTTTCAGTATGGGGTTCCCTTTCCCCTTTCCCCTTCTTCATTGGAGCAACCCCATATATAAATGAAATGTCGAGTTTTGATATTAGGACACTTTGTGTCTTGACGGCAGTGCGCCTATGTCGGCAAAAGAGCTTTCTTCGGCTGCCTCCACTACGTGTCTTGACACAAATCTTTTTTGTTTTTCATAAATAAATCGGATAAATACTTTTCCTCTGCCCCTCTGTTTTTTCGGTCAGAATTTAGTTACATAGATGCTTCATGAATACCTATACCACCAAACCTTTTCCTTTTACCCAAATTACTATTTTTTAGTAATCAATCTTCATAAATGTATTATTGTAGCAAAACTGGCAAAATGACCCATATATGAGCGTAAAGCTTACGAGTCGTGAAGCGTAAAGCTCCCGTCATTTCTGCCTACCGTGGTGTTTTCTTTTCTCCGTACTCCAACTCTAAAACACTCAGCAATTTATCTTCCACAGCAGTCATATAAGATCGATTCAGCTTCCCCAGCATCTCCAAAAACTTTTGCACCGACTCCTCCAATGCACCCGAATACACTCGTGTAATGCGTAGGCTAGCAAGAACCGTAGGCATCGCTAATCTCCTGAACCTGCTGACACTCCTGGGGCAAGTAGTTGAAGGACTTCAGGTGCTGCAACCCAACCGTGTGTTCTCCATACCAGACTCTCACGGTGCAACTAAACTCGTTTACTGCACTGACAATCGCCCAGCACGCACCCTTACCCCTAAGTGGAGCAAATTACTAGCTATTTCTGAAGTGCTTGCTGAAAAGTCTTGATAGCATCAACATGATTCACCATATTAATGCAGCGTAACAACAAATCCAGATCGATCCCTTTAACCTCCTCACTACTGGAAACCCTTTCATAATGAAGTCCGTCGCCTTCATAGCGCAAGTGATAAACCAATAACACGCCATCTTCCCAGAACCACACTTCCGGAATCAACAGCCGCTTGTATGCTTCCAGTTTGTTGATAGAGATATGTTTGACCAAGCATATCGCTGTTTATTATTGTGGAACAATCTCCTATCATTAGGATTAAAAATTAATAATTATTCAGAACAAGATAAATTAGTTTATTATCCTGGTTTCCACAATCTCGCTCTCTTACATTAATGAAAAATCCTAAGATTCTTGAATCTCATGGTGAAGCACCAGCACAGTATGGCGAAGAGGAAGAGCTTTACTGATCTGATCGCTCTTACTATATGAGTGTAAAGGGATGGGTAGTGCGTTCCCCAAAGGGGTTGCCGCAGGCATCGCCTCAACATC
>CAZZZY010000062.1:0-14815 GCA_964658545.1 uncultured Acetobacteraceae bacterium
TACAGCGATCGCTTGAAGGTAACTAGGAGTATCGTCTCAAATGCTTATTAATACGTTGTTTTGTGAGAACACTGTATTTCGCTGAAATGTCCGCTTAATAAGGCTTCTAAAAAACTTTTTGGTTTACAACCGGACAATTATCTTGGCATTCTCTGACAGCTTGGTGTCTCGTTGCCCAGCAGCACGCGCCCTAGCTGTGAACAAACCAATGGGAGTATTTAATAAATCTACAAGGCTGGCTTGACCCGCTATCGCCTTTTTAATATCCCTTGGTACTTCCTTCAATAACCAACGTGCCAAACGATAGCCGCATTCTTTGAGTGTAATCTCTCGCATCAAATCTACGCCGTGCAGTTCGTGCAGATAGCGATTCGAGCGTCCATAGCGTCGCCATTGACTTTGCAGTTCTTTAAGTGTGGCGCGGTGGCGGTGCTGAACGATCGCATTTGGGGCAAATTCCAAACGTCCGATATTTTCCCCCAAAATCCGCCAACAAATATCGGCATCGCCACCAGTGGTAAGATAGGGACGAAATAAACCCGCTTTTTCTAAGGCAATGCGTCGAATCGCCAAATTAGCGGTTTGTCCATAGGGACGAAAGGAATGGTTAAGGGTATGCTTTTGCGACAAAGTTTCTTCACGGTCTGCGTGTTGTTCTAGCAGAGTTGTGCCTGGTAATGCCAAAATTTCACCAGCGACAATTACCACTTCTTTGTTGACAAAAGGCTGAATTAATGCATTTAACCATTGGGGTTGTGGACGACAATCAGCATCGGTAAAAACTAGAATTTCGCTCATAGCAGCGCGAATCCCAGTGTTACGAGCAGCATAGGAGCTTTGAATTTGGTTTTCGCTCAAGGGGCGAATTGTAATTGGGCAGTTTTCGGCAGATGTTTTCAGGATGGTGAGAGTGCGATCGCTACTGTTATTGTCTACCAACAAGTACTCTACCCGGTCTTTTGGGTAAGTTTGAGACAATAGACAATTGATTAACTCTGCTAAATCCGCCTCACCGTTATAAATAGGAATAACCACCGATACCATTGGTAAAAGGCTGGTGGCAGTGGTTGCATCAACTGGCTGATGATTCATAAATCTGAGATTTTGGTTTGGGATTACTGGCTAGTATTCCCAAACCAAAATCATAGAACGGTATATTAAGCAGTTTTCGTAATTCCAAAAATCTGGATTTGGGAATACTACTATCTAAAATTTCAGGTTATCGGCGCGGCTCATGGGTCGAGTTGGCTGATTTGCTGGCGGCTGGGCAAAGTTATTATTTGATAAAATTGCGATCGCTTTGGCATATTGCGGATCGCTCTTAGTTCCGATTAAATCTGGATTAGAAGCCAGCTGCCGCTCTTGGGCCTCTGTCAAGTCTAGCTTGATATCTGGGGCAATCCCTTTATGGTTAATATCTGTTCCCGCAGGGGTGTAGTAATGGGCAATGGTGACAGCCAAGCCGGAACCATCTGCGAGTTCATGAACTGACTGCACTAGGGCCTTACCAAAGGTTTGACCACCTACAACTACCGCCCGCTTATTATCCTTGAGTGCCCCTGTGAGAATTTCGCTAGCACTAGCTGAATTGCCATCCACTAAGACTGCCAAGGGACGATTTGTTAGAGCAGTGCGATTGGCTTTAGTTTCTTCACTAGTGCCTACACGGTCTACTGTCTTGACAATTCCGCCGTTATCATACCACATTCGGGCAATTTCAATACTAGCCTGCAACAACCCGCCAGGATTTCCCCGCAAATCCAAGACATAAGAATCAACTTTCTTACTGTTCAAATCGCGGATGGCTCGTTGCATTTGATCTGCGGCGTGGGCGCTAAATTCCCGCAAACGGATATAGCCAATGCGGCGATTTCCTTCTTGTCTGAGGGTATAACGGACTGTTGGTACTTCAATATTTGCTCTCGTCAGCTTCAAATCAAAGGCATTTTGCCCTGCTCGTCCCACCCGTAGCTTGATAGGACTACCCACTTTTCCGCGAATTAACTTGGAAGCATCATCCACTTTCATTTGGAGAGTAGATTTGCCGTCAATTGCTAAAATTTCATCGCCTGCTTTGATCCCAGCTTTTAGTGCTGGAGAATTTTCTATGGCTTCCACAACAGTGAGCCGTTGAGTTTTTTCGTTTACTTCCATCCGAACGCCAATCCCAGAGACTTCCCCAGATGTTTGGCTAGTCAAGGCTTCAAACTGTTTGGGGTCCATGAATCGAGTGTAAGGATCTCCCAATTTTTGTAAAGCTTCGCGGATAGCAGCATAAGCTTCTTCACGAGAAGAATAGTCTTTGCTCAACAGGCTTTGCCTGGTTGCTTGCCAATCTTGTTGATTAAATTTGCCATCAACATATTCATGATTCACCAGTTGCCACACTTGGTCAACTATCACTTTCGGGCTATCTTGTAGGGCTAGAGCGGCACGGACATCACGAGTCCAAGCGGGACCGAACACAGACATCGTAGCAGTTGTGGCGATCGCTCCACCAATCAAGGCTACTTGGAGCGGTGAGTAACTTTTCGCAGATTGGTTCATGTATATTAGCTGGAATAATTGTGTTGTTGACAGTTTAGCAATCAGGCTTTCCAGAAATTTTTAAGTTTTTATACCCCAAACTAAGCTATGCTCTCTTCATCATTTTTATCGTTGAATGATGCCGAAAATGCTGCATTATTAACAACCATTTCTCAGTTTGCTAGCCGTCTCCGGAAGGCTATACTGAATATGTGACACTTTGATTAGCGTCATGTTTGTACTTATTCATTACTTTTATAAGATAGCACTTTGATCACTCAATTGCAGGACTGTTAGACCGCTATTAAATCAGTTTTTCTTAGCAAAGTCATGAAACGTAAATTTAGCATCAAATCATTAATTCCTATTAAAAAAAACATTGCTAATTTGTGGCAATTGCTACAAAAACTAACTGGTACATTGTACTTCATCCTGGGCACTTGGCTGATTTTTACCACTATAACCTTAGTTTTTGCTTCTTCGCAGCCAGTCGATGCCTTCTTTGTGCTTGGTGGCAGTATTCGTCGAGAAACTTATGTAGCTCAACAAGCAAAACAATATCCGCAAACCCCAATTTTAATATCTCATGGTTCCCCAGACCCCTGTATATGGTTAATTTTTCAACCGGAATTAGTAGAGTTACAAAACGTTTGGTTAGAAAAGTGCGCGAATTCTACCTTTGAAAATTTTTATTATGGTATTCCAATTTTACGGCGTTGGGGAGTGCATAAAGTCATGTTAATTACCTCGCCAAGTCACTTACCCAGAGCCAAATGGATGGCACAGATTCTCTTGGGCGCTCATGGTATTTGGGTAGAGTCAGAGATTGTTGAGGAGTCGGGTGTTCCTGGAAATAGTGAATCTGGGGTCAAAACTGGATTAGATTTAACGCGTAGCCTGTTGTGGGCGATTTTAAGTCAAATTATTCAACCGCAATGCTCCAATTTGACAAGACTTGCCGAAGTAGATATGCAAACTTGGGAGCATCGGGGTTTTCATTGTGAACACCAAGTGGGGTTGGAGAGATGAGTTCACACCACTTTTAGGGGATTTTGCCCAATTCTATTCTTCTTCATTTTAGTTCAGTTCAGTGCGATCGCATTGCCAATACATATATCATTCTCTATTTTGTGGCATAAATTTAGTGAATGCTGATGATATGTACATAGCAGCATTGATCACTAGGGATTGATTTATGAACAACTCCACCTATCAGCTAGACGATTTCGCTTTAAAATTGCCGATTTCCCAATCAGCTCGCAGAACTGCCCAGGAATTTGCTAACCAACAGCCAAATCCTGAAAAAGCAAAGCAAGTTCGGCTGAATACCCTAGCTGTGTGGGTGGTGAATGACTACTTGGAAATGATGGATATTCCTACCGATCTCCAAGCTAGTGACAGTTGGAACCCCATTATGCGCCTCTGTGGAAATGTAGCTGACTTAGAAGTGCCCTCAGTTGGTCGTCTGGAGTGTCGCCCTGTCCATCTACATCAGCAGATATGTTCCATTCCTCCAGAAACCTGGGAAGAACGGGTGGGTTATTTAGTAGTTCAATTTGATGAATCGATCGAAGAAGCGAAACTGATTGGTTTTATCCCTAGTGTCGCAACTGAAACACTGCCTTTAAAACAACTGCAACCATTGGAAGCCTTTATCGACTATTTAGATCAACTGCGCCAATCCCCAGTTAGTTCACTCGTGAATTTAAGTCAGTGGTTTGCTGGTACATTTGAAACAGGTTGGCAGACTGTTGAATCCCTATGGAACGTGCCGGAACTCAGACCAGGTTATGCCTTTCGCAGTCCTGAAACTTTGGAACTCAACGCCCAAAACCTATCAGAATCAATTACTAAACGGGCAAAACTGATTGATTTGGGTATCCAAATTCTCAACCAACCCGTTATGTTGATTGTGGAAATCAGCCCAGAAAAGGATCAACAAACCAGTATTCATCTCCAATTGCACGCTACTGGGAATCAAATCTACTTACCACCCGGAGTTTATCTCACCGTTATAGATAGTTCGGGAGCGGTATTTTTAGAGGCTCAATCGAGAAAATTAGACAACTACATTCAGTTGCAGTTTCGTGGTGAACCTACAGAACAATTTAGCGTTAAGGTAGCCATTAATGATAGTAGCATTACCGAATATTTTCGGATTTGAAACATCTAGCTATCTTCCCTCTTTGTCGGTAATTTATTAAGTGGTAATTGGTTAATTCAAGCTGGCTTTTGGGGATTTGAAAAAGTCTGTAAAAGCTTGGGGAGCTTGTTATGAGACATTAGAAGAGGGCATGATTTTGCACAGGGAGATAGTGACGGTCATGGGTAAGTTAGTGGTTCTGAAATTCGGAGAGGGTAGTTTTGAGCAGGGGTTTGCTGTCACCCTCCAAATTGGTGAAGAACACGAGCGGGCTGCAACAGAAGTCACGGGGAGGCTACCTTCATCTGCGGAAATGCCCCTCTATTACAGTCATTGGCAGTCTAGTTACCGACAGATAGGTAATCGTTATCGCCTCCATGCTGCCAAAATGCAGGTGACTAATATATCAATGATTCAAGACTGCGAAAACACTTCCCATATTTTACGGGCCCGCTTTAATACCTGGCTGCGAGCAGAAGAGTTTCGCCCTTTAAGGGAAAAATGGTTAGAAAGATTGTCGCCCCTAGAAGAAGTGCGGGTAATTTTGCAAACAGAAAATAGTCAATTGCAGCTATTACCCTGGCATTTGTGGGACTTGTTAGAACGTTATCCCAAGGCTGAAATTGCCCTTTCTTCCCCATCCTACGATCGCATTCACAAGCCACGCCCTTTAAATCCATTAGTCAAGATTTTGGCAATTGTGGGCAATAGTCAGGGGATTGACACCCAGTCCGATCAAGCTTTACTGCAACAGTGTAGTAACTCAGAGGTCAGCTTTCTGGTAGAACCGCCGCGCAAAGAATTAACTGAGCATCTTTGGGGACAAAACTGGGATATTCTCTTTTTTGCTGGGCACAGTTCCAGTAACAAAAACGGAGCAAGCGGACGAATTTACCTAAATAAAACCGATAGTCTTACTATTGGCGAATTAAAGTACGCTCTGAGGAAAGCCATTGAAAACGGCTTGCAACTAGCTATATTCAACTCCTGTGATGGATTGGGATTAGCGCGAGAACTGGCTGATTTGCAAATTCCTCAAATGATTATCATGCGTGAACCAGTGCCAGACCAAGTTGCCAAGGAGTTCTTAAAGTATTTTCTCGAAGGCTTTGCTGGTGGCGAATCTTTATATCAATCGGTACGCCAAGCGCGGGAACGATTGCAAGGACTTGAGGATCGATTTCCCTGTGCAACTTGGCTACCAATGATTTGCCAAAATCCAGCGCAGATACCACCGACTTGGGATGAATTAAGGTCTACAAAAACTAAAGATATACCAAATTTAGCTTTGTCTATCAGACGCAAATTGACGACAACTTTGTTGTCCAGTTTGGCTATTACAGGCTTAGTTTATGGGGTGAGATTGGTGGGATTGCTAGAAAATCTAGAAATTCCAGCCTTTGACCAGATGATGCGATCGCGCCCTACAGAAGGAATTGATTCGCGTCTGCTAGTAATCACAATTGACGATGATGATCTGGCAATTCAAAGACAAAATAATGAGTCCCTAATAGGAGCTTCTATTTCTGAAAAATCTCTCAACAAACTATTAGCAAAACTAAATCAATACCAACCCCGCGCCATCGGTTTGGATATCTACCGTGATTTTCCAGCCAAACAACCAGATCTAATTACTCGTCTTCAACAAACTCAGAATTTGGTTGGCGTATGTAAGGGGAGTGATAGCACAGAAAATATCACAGGTATTAAGCCACCACCAGAAATCCCCACAAACAATTTAGGATTCAGTGACTTTATTCATGATCCTGATGGAGTTATCCGTCGGCATCTGCTGTTCATGAACCAGGAGACGACATCATTGTGTCCTGCTCCCTTTGCATTCAGTCTACAACTAGCCTCTCTCTATCTGCGACCTTCAGGAATTCAACCAAAATTCACCCATGAAGGGAATTTACAACTCGGTAAAACTATTTTTCCGAATCTGAAGTCTCGCGCTGGTGGCTATCAATATATTGATGCCAATGGCGGCCAAATTTTACTTAATTACCGTTACCCAAAACAAATAGCCGAACAGGTGAAACTAACTCAATTTTTATCTGGCCCAGTTAACTCCAGTGCTATTAAAGACAAGATTGTTTTGATTGGTGTGGTGGCAAAGGGGGATTCTCCAGACACCTGGCCTACACCCTATGGCGCTTCTTTAGATGAGCAAATGCCAGGAGTGTTAGTACAAGCCCAGATGCTCAGCCAGATCCTCAGTGCAGTCCAGGATGGGCGGC
Source organism: uncultured Acetobacteraceae bacterium (assembly GCA_964658545.1). Classification (GTDB taxonomy): domain Bacteria; phylum Cyanobacteriota; class Cyanobacteriia; order Cyanobacteriales; family Nostocaceae; genus Nostoc. Next base: position 6,910 of record CAZZZY010000062.1, read on the forward strand.
CGTTGCTGCGGGTTTGGTCGCTATGGGTTGAGGTGGTCTGGATTTGGGGCTGGTCTTTGGTAGGAGGAGTCTTAGCTTGGCGAAAGCTTTCCTTCCCTTGGTTGGCATTGGCAGTCGGTATTACCTCTGGTGTTCTATATTTAGTTTGCTTTGGTCTGTTAATTTCAGGTGCTTGGGTGCCGTTTATACCGTCGGCTTTGTCGCTGGTAGCAATGGTTAGCTTGATGTCAATTTATAATTCAGCAACAAAAGTGCGGGTAAGGAGTGGGATTGAGGGGATCTCTTCTAGATGAATCTCCAAAGTTTATATACTTAAAAAAGGGTTTTTATGAAGTCAAATTTACAACCGATAAAACTGTTTTTAATAGTAACTTTTAGCTGCACCAGTTTACTTGTTAGTCTGACTCCAGTACTAGCCAAACCAACTTTTGGTTTTTCACTTAGCGATCGCTCTGATGCGAAAACAACCCTTGCTCAAGCCACAACCTTTAATCAACCCTCACTACCACCTGGTCCCCCTCCTGGAGGTCGCGTTCGTGGTGGAGCGAAGCGCGGGGGATGTCCTACTACTAAACTTGACCTGACTGCTTTAGTGCCCTTTACTAAAGAAGCTAACTCTGTTACTAATGTCTGGGGAGAGACAACATTAGAACGCCCAAGTTGGCTTTTCTATGTGCCATATACCAAAGATTTGCCTTATGTAGTTGAATTTGTGCTGCAAGATCAAGACTATAACGAGATTGCCCACACACCGATCGCTCTACCAGATAAACCAGGAGTCATTCGCGTTTCTCTGCCTAGTAATTCTCCCGATTTGGCATTAAACAAACAATATCGCTGGTTTTTCACCATTGACTGCGATCAAGAAAAAAATTCTCCCCCGATTTTCGTCGAAGGGGTAATAAAAAGAGTCGCACTGAATCCAGGAGCAATTAAAGAGCTACAAACAACAGAACTTCTAAAACGCTATGCTATCTATGCCCAAAACGGGATATGGTACGAAGCACTGAGCATACTCGCCCAACTGCGCGAGAAAAATCCTCAAGATGCAGCAGTGCAAGCAGAGTGGCAGAATTTATTAGGCAGCGTCCACTTAGATGATATTGCCGCAGAACCGATTATCTCGCACCAACCTTAGCTTATATTTTGCACCAGTTCCAAAAACCGTCAACGATCATCATCAATTGGGCGCTCCTGATTAATGTTGGGACTTTCTGCTGTCCAATTGTCATCTACTTCAGGAGATTCAGAAACCATCACCAACTCAGTCTCTTTTGTATGGTTATTTCCCCATTTATCCAAAACATCTTTGATCAGTACTTCTTGCAACCAAATCTTAGCGACAACAGTCAAGGGTAGCGCCAGAAATAATCCTAAAAAGCCAAAGAAAGTTACGAAAAATAGTTGGGCAATTAAGGTTATGGCTGGTAGCAATGAGACTTGATGCGCCATAACAACGGGCGTGATGAAATTACTTTCAGTCTGTTGAATAATAAAGTAGAGAAGCAAGACAGCGATGGCTTTCCAAGGTTCATCCAAAAAGGCGATCGCCATTGCTGGCATTACACTCATCGTTGGCCCGAGGTTGGGAATCAAGTTAAAAAATCCCGCTAAAATCGCTAAAGCCAGTGCTGCCTTTACACGTAAAATTGATAAGCCAATCAAACTCATCATCCCGACTACACAGATGGCAATGAAAGCGCCTGTAATCCATCCTTCTAAAGAGACTTCGCACTTATTTAAAATTCCTTCCACCCGCCGCCGATAAAATGCGGGGAAAAGCCGCACAAAGACTTTGCGATAAGCAAGGGGATTGGCTAACATCATTCCTGTTAAAACCAACACTAGCAAAATCTTGAGGACAACTTCCAAAGAGCCAGATACAAAGGCGAAGGAATTTCCCAGCAAGCGATTGACGAAGGGCTGTGCTTGTTGGATGAGGCTGTTGATATCTGGAATGTAAGGAACCAACTGGTTAGGAATGCGAGTTCTCAGAGCGTCAAGCCAACCATTAAAGCGCTCAAACCCTTTAGGAACCTGATTGGTTAGTTCTTGAAACTGCTGTGCAAATGGTGGCACAATTAGCCAGAAAAAACCCGCAATACCTGCGAAAAAGATAGCTACTGCCAGAACGACGGCGAATCCCCGCCTCATTCCAAAGCTTTGGAAGCGTTTCGCTAGGCGATTTAAGGTGGTGGCTAACACAACTGCGGCAAACATGAGCAACAGCACTTCCCGAATTTGCCACAGGATGTATAAAGAAAGAACTATGGCGATTAAGCCGATCCATTGACCGAGGTTCACTGGTTAACTCCCAACGGTTGGCAAGATGCAATTTTCTGGTAATTCAGCTAGGTTAGCTGATTTTAGTCACTTGTGCGTAGATGGTTTGAGTTAATTTTGTTTCTGTGCTTGGAATCGCCACAATAGCGCGATCGCTATAATCACAATCGGTAACAATACTATAATTAGCGCGTTGCTTGCTGTCGCCGGAATTGATAGACTTGGTGCTGCATACTTAATTAATAACGATAACAAAGCCGAGATTAAAAGCAGTTTCAGAACAATTCCTAGTTGGTTTTCCATAAAAGTACGGCATACAAATTTTTGTCTATATATCAATACGCTTGGGTTAAGGTTAAAACCTTTTCCCAAAGTCAATTTTTTTAACGTAGACGCAAAGCGGCTGACCGCAGGGTACCACAGAGGCAAGGCAGCGCGGTCTTGGGGGTTTCCCCCATGAGCGACTGCCGCGCAGAGAAGCCAGTGCGCCCTTGCGGTTCCCCGACTTGTAGCAACTGGCGCGACACAGAGAGAACAAAGAAATGCTTCACTGAAGTGTATTGGTCTATATATACGAATTTTGGTCGTACTGCCCAGTTTCTAGAATAAACCTACAGATACAATCCTTTCCAACTTTTTCTAGGAAATGCATTCGCTTTTTTACGTCAAACTCAACCAACCAAAAACTTGTTCTCCAGTCAGTTCCAACTCGATACCATCCAGGACGGGTAATTTATCAGCACCCTCATATAATTCCACTCGCTGTCCAGGAAACACTCCCAGCACACTTTCGTCTTCTGGGTTGATTAACCAGCCTAGTTCAGTACCATTGCGCGAACAATGCAATAATTTACTCAACACTTTTTTTAACTTTTGGTCTGGGGAAAGAATCTCAATTGCCCAGTCGGGATGAATTTCAAAGCGATTAGCAATTCTGCCTGATGGAGTTTTAGGAATTCTATCCCAGCGAAATACAGAGACATCAGGAACGATAGAAGCACCGCCAAAGGTGCAGCGTAGTTCTGAGAAAGCATAAGCAATTTTTGGGTTTTCAGTTACGTCATTAATGACATTACCAAGTTTCATCTGTAGTCGGCTATGTTCACCTTGAGGCATTGGTTTTTGAATAATTTTCCCGTTGACAAAATCTGATGCTGGCTCAGTTTCCGGCAGTTTGTGGAAGTCATCTAAAGTTAGTTGTGGTTGAGTTGCGATCGCCATAAGCAAATAGGATAGAGGGGAATATTTTTATTATGTGCGTTAGCGATCGCCAATGCACATACAGCTGACTCCTGAATTCTTTTTTGGTAAAATCTCCTGAATTCTTTTTTGGTAAAAAGTAAAATGAATTCAATATTTCTTTTTACTTTTTACTTTTGCCTTGTTCGGTGATCTTTCAACCGCAGACATCCTTGTGTATTTTCCTTCGGTAGCTCAGTTCCAAAAGATGGGTACGCTTACGCAAGCATATTAAGCCTGCAACGCCTTAAACCACTTATTCAAAACGGTGCTGATGGTTTTCTTAATCTCATGCTTACGACTCCACTTCTGGAATGCCATTTCATACTCTTCGCCTTTGACTTGAAAGGTATTCCAGACATCCAACCCTATAGGTAATCCGCAGAATAGCAAAATGTACAGCGACCAAGAAATTCCGCCCCCAGTGATTAAATCAATCAGTATAAAAAAGCCATTTAAAATTGCATAATTGCCTAGATGCTTCTGAAACTTTCTGATTCGATAGGCATCAAAAGCCTTTCGCTGTTGAACTTGACCCTGTTGTACTAACCAATCGCGTTCGGCTAATTTTAAAGAATCAGGTGAAATTTCTAACTCAGCAGCAATTTCTAATATCTGCTCATAAGAAAATTCTGCATCTTTGTCATTAGCTTGACGAGCGATCGCTAAGTGCAGAATTTGTTGGACATCTTCTTGGCTATAAGAGCGGATGCTTTGAGGTTCAAAGGCCGTCATAATTGTTTCTCTTAATATTACTTTTAATAGAAATTTGCTGCCCGATAGATTTTAAGCAGCTACGCCAGTACTATTTCCATTATCTCTACATTAGCAAATCTGGATGTTGTTGAGCGTCTAATGTATTAGTTTTTTAACTTTGGGTATTGGGAATTGGGCATTAGTGATTAATGATTCTCCTCTACTTCCCTTGCTCCCTCATCTCCCCCCACTCCCCGTCTCCCTCAATATAAAGACTCTCCAAACATCGAGATATTATCAGATGCAGCAGAGCATAATAATATCGAAAGAACAAGTATTAACAAGGATGTAACCCAATGATTGAAGAAAATGGATCTATTCGTACCCTATCGGTTGATATTGGTGGTAGTGGTGTTAAGGCTATGGTTTTGGATATTGCGGGGAATCCTCTAACAGAAAGGGCGCGTTTAGATACACCTCAACCTGCTACACCGGAGGTTGTAATTAATGCAATTGTTGTGTTAGCTACGGCTCAAGGTGAATTTCATCGCGTTTCGGTCGGTTTTCCCGGTGTGGTGCGCTGTGGAGTCACGGAAACGGCGGTAAATTTACATCCAGATTGGATTGGACTAGATTTAGAAACAGCATTATTAAAACACTTAAACAAGCCTGTACGGGTGATTAATGATGCAGATATGCAAGGGTTGGGAGCGATCGCAGGTAAAGGTGTAGAACTGGTGGTGACTCTAGGTACGGGGTTTGGTTCAGCTTTATTTGTGGATGGCAAGCTGGTGCCGAATATGGAAATGGGGCATCATCCCTTTCGCAAAGGAGAGACTTTTGAGCAACAGTTACGGCGTGTAGAGTTAGAAAAAATTGGTGAAAAAAGATGGAATAGGCGTTTAGAAAAGGCGATCGCATCCTTGCAACATCTGTTTAATTATGATTACCTTTACATTGGCGGTGGTGAAGCCGTGAGAGTGAATCTCCAGCTACCGTTAAATGTAAAACTCATTCCCAATATCACTGGTTTATTAGGCGGTATTGCTTTGTGGCGAGATGAAACAAGATAAAAGTGGTTGACAAAAAGTTGATAACCCCCTCTCAATGAAGACAAATTGTTTTAAATCAAGAGTTTATCATTGTTATCAAATATTGCATTCATAAATGTTTAAAAAGCTGACTCAGTGAGTTCAGCAGTATTTCTACTTATGATAGAAGCAGCATCAGCATATCAAGCAAAGAAGCAAGATAACGAGGTAAATTTGTTTTATGGCATTCCCAGATGATCGTATAGTATGTTATTCTCTAAACCGTTGATTTCAAACCATATCTTACAAGTTAATCTGACTTTTCACATTATGTGGAAAAGCCTAACCCCTTCCCGACGCGGGAAGGGGGAAATTCAAAGCCTCTCTTCCTTTAAGAAAGAGAGATTTTCCAGATACCGTGAAAAGTCAGACAAGTTAATAGCTTGATTAAAGATAAAATAAGTACGGAGCTAATGATATTAGTCTGATTAGATGGAATCGCAGATGAGCAAATATGAACATGATAATATTACCTGAAAAAACTACGATATGACTTTTTTATTTGGTCAGTATGCACTATCCTAGACAGCAGCAATATTGTTAGTTAAAAAATATTGGTTGAAATAATAATGAAATACAATGACTGAAATTGGCCTGATGATGACGGGCGTGTTAACAATAAGACAAGCATTTGGGGCCAATTTGCCACAGCAGCAAATAGTTCAGATGGAAGATGACATAAACCACTCAAAACAGAGTGAGTTAGAGATAACTGCTCAAGTTACACCACCTGAATTCATGCAGACAGATGGGATTTCCCAGGCTTCTCCCTCAGCGATCATAGTAGAGAAAGAACGTATACTTAAGAAAATCAGCAAAAATAATCAGTTCCTAGCTTCTGCTAACTTAGGTGAGTCCAAGAAGTCTCAGTTTGTAGGTCAAATCCGTACAAAGGCTACAGGACGCTTCCAGAACTTTAGTAGCCAACCGGTGCCGACTCTTTATTTCGGTAGCTCTGGTGTTGCTGTCAGGGTTTTACAACGACTGTTAGTGGCTAACGGTTATGCCGTTAAAGTGGATGGGATTTATGGCGCACTGACAGAGACTGCTGTCAAAGCCTTTCAAAACCATCAAAATTTAGGAACAGATGGAGTAGTTGGTCAAGGAACTTGGCGAGCGTTGACAATTTAAGTAAGTGTGACAATTCTCAATAAACTCTTCCTTTCCATGCGCCGCCGCGCCCTTGCCAGTGACGTAGCGCTGAGTCTAGAGTCATTAGGGTATAAAGAAAAGCAATCGCAGGTAAGCTAAAAGCTAACCAGGGAGAACATTTATAAAAGCGGATTGTAGGGTAGTAAGCGAAAGTCATTAACAGCCATCCGAATAAACCCATAAGTGCGATCGCCCAATTGCTCCAAACTACACCTAAAATTACACACACAGGTGGAACTAGATAAATCAGAGGCATTCCCACCAAGGTACCTAATAGTAGTAGTGGAGAATAATTTAGTTGGGTATACGCAGTCCGGGCAACCATATCCCAAATTGTCGCCAGCGAGTCATAGGGACGCAGACTGCGAGTCAATGTACTTAATCCTAACCAGATACGACCTTGACTGGGCATTGCCGTTGGCGCAGCCTCTAGTTGAGAAGTATTGGGCATTGGACAGTTGGATTGAGCGTTGCCGTTGGCGCAGCCTCTGGTAGAGAAGTATTGGTTATTTCCCCTCTGTTCCCCTACTCCCCCACTCTTCTTAACAGCATCAGCAAGGGCACAATCATCGATTAAAGTTTGGCGAATGACTGGAATACCGCCGATTCGCTCTAAAGCTTCTCGACGAATCAGAATAGATCCCCCAGCGGCGGCGGCTGTGGGATTGTTTGGATTATTAACCCAACGAAAGGGATAGAGTTTTTGGAAGAAAAACACGAAAGCCGGAATCAAAAACTTTTCCCAAAAGCTTTCACACCTGAGTCGCACCATTACCGAAACCAAATCTAAATCTTCTTGGACAGCTTTCGCAACGAGTCGGCGAAGATTACTAGGATCATGTTCAATATCTGCGTCGGTCATTAAAAAATAGTCAGGTGCGAATTTACTAGCACTCTTTATACCTTGCTCCAGTGCCCAAAGCTTGCCCGACCAACCAGAAGGCAGTGAAACGCCAGAGATAATATGCAATTGCTGGGGTTTACCTACAGCCTTTGCAACCTCTTCGGCACAATTTGCGGTACCATCTGTGCTGCGATCGTCTACCAGAAACACATTTAAAGAACCAGGATAGTCTTGGAGTAGGAGCGATCGCAAGCTGGTTGGTAGCAAGTCAGCTTCGTTACGGGCTGGAACGACGACACAAATCACAGGTAACGATTCTAGCTGAGTTTCTGTAACCTCTAATTGCTGGTCTGTTCGCCAAAATTGTCCCCAAAGACACAGTAATCCTAACCAAATTGTCAAAGATAACAGCATCAATCCTAATACAATTACACCCATGACTTATTGCAAATTCTCAGTGACTCAGACACAATACTATGTCTACCGACCGATAGAGGAAAAATTTTTTCATCTTTATAGGACTTACGCATCAAGTACAAAATATAGGGCAATACGCTTGGGTTAAGCATCTCTTTCTTGTCTCTGCGTCGCGCCAGTTGCT
>CAZZZY010000063.1:0-14760 GCA_964658545.1 uncultured Acetobacteraceae bacterium
TCCAAAATCCAAAATTGCATAACACATCCACAGGAAAACTGAACTATGGTAACAACAGCAAAATTTGCAGAAACTAGGGATGTGCTGCAAAACATCAGCTGGCAGACATTCAAAGCTATGCTGGCAGATATGGGATGTGAGCGAAATAAAAGGCTAGCTTATGACAACGGAATAATAGAAATTATGACCCCGTTGATGCCACACGAAAATTCAAACCGTCTAATTGAAGGTTTTGTTTTGGTGCTGTGTGAAGAATTTGGTTTGGAAGTTAAAAGTGCTGGCTCGTTGACTATGACGCGAGATGATTTGGAACGAGGAGCCGAGCCGGATAGTAGCTACTACATCCAAAATGAATTGTTAGTCCGTAACAAAGAAAATATTGACCTGAGTACAGACCCACCACCAGACTTAGTATTGGAAGTAGAATATTCCAGATCCAAGATAGACAAGTTAGCTCTTTATGCTTCAATGGAAGTTCCAGAATTCTGGCGATATAACGGAAATGTGTTGAGAATCTACGCCCTTAACAGTGGACAATACTCACAAAGTAATAATAGCCAAACTTTTGTGCCTGTGCCTGTAACGGAGATTCCCCGATTTATCCAAGAAAGCAAGAAAATTGGACAAATAGCAGCAACTCGTGCTTTCCGCACCTGGGTTAGACAACAGATGTCTACAGCAGGGGAGTAATTTATCAAAAAAAATGTCTCAACTCCAAAGAATTGCGATCGCACCCTCCCAATTTCAACAATTTTCTCTAACCCCTACTAGATTTTTGGGTAATGGGTATTTGCATAATAAATTCTGTACCTTTGCTTGGGGTAGATAAACACTCTATCTTACCATTATGTTTCTCCGTAATGATTTGGTAACTGATTGATAAACCAAGCCCAGTCCCCTTACCTATCGGTTTGGTAGTAAAAAATGGGTCAAATATTTTGACAAGTTCTTTTTCTGGTATTCCCAAAGCATTATCTATGATACGGATAGTAATTGATTCTGGGCTAATTTGTTCGGTACGTATCTGAAGCTGAGGTTGGATGGAATTGTTTTCTATTGATTCTTCTAGAGCATCAACTGCATTACTGAGGATGTTCATAAACACCTGATTTAACTGTCCAGGATAACATTCGATGAGGGGTAAATATGCGTACTCTTTTATGACTACAATCTCACCCCGATGAGGTTGGGATTTCAGACGATGATTCAAAATCATCAACGTATTATCAATTCCTATGTGAATATCTGCTAATTTACACTCTGATTGATCTAGACGAGAGAAATTGCGAAGGGAAAGGACGATTTCTTCAATTCGCTTACTACCTAATTCCAGAGAATCTATTAATTTGGGTAAATCCTGCTGTAGATAATCTAAATCTATTTCTTTAATTAATTGATTAATTTCCCTATTGCTTTCAGGATAAGAATGCTGATATAGTTGCAGTAATTGCATGAGATCATTTATATATTTACTTAAATGTGGTAAGTTAGCATAAATAAAATTAATTGGGTTATTAATTTCGTGGGCAATACCTGCTACCATCTGACCCAAACTTGACATTTTATCTGCTTGAATTAATTGGGTTTGAGTATCTTTTAGTTCTTTCAAAGTAGCTTGTAATTGCTGCATTTGTTCTTCAATTGTATGTTGTCTCAGTGACAATTGTTCTGCCATCTGATTGAAAGTTGTTGCCAGTTCTCCAATTTCGTCTTGAGAGAAAATTTTTGCTCTTTCTGTCATTTTTCCTTGTGAAAACTTTTGAGCTACTTGTGTAAGGTGCTTGACAGGACGAGTGATTGTTCTTCCTAAAATTTCTGCTAATCCAATATTAATTATTAATGTGAAGACGGCGATCGCTGCTTGTAATAACAGACTGTCTCTGAGTAGGGTATTTAAATCTGTTTCCGGTGTACCCCTTACCAATACTGCCACCGATTGCCCTGCATAATTAACAAGTTTTTTCGCAGCTACAGTATAAGTTTGTCCTTGGAGAGAAATACGCTCAGTTACAATCTGATTATTTGTGGCGATCGCACTTTTTAATAGGGATGTATTTGGTAGTGGTAAATTTAGTAAATATTTTGGCTTTTCTGCTTTCTGGTTACGATGGAAATGATTCGTCTCAATCGCAGCAGTTGCTAAGTGCAATTCTCCTCCAGAAGATTGTAAATAAACTGCACTATAACCACCATTTTGTGCATCTAAGGTTTCAGTGACAATAGGTAGTTTTTGATTAACAATATCCCCCGATAACAAAGCACCAATAGCCTGATGAGTTTGTGGATCTTTTACTGGTGTGACTGTGTAGCGAATTAAGGCTTCTTTCCCTTTAAATGTTGGTGGTAAGGGAGGATTCTCCTTGGCTAATTCTTGCCAGCTAACAATTTCGCTAGTTTTGATTTGCTCCGGTTTCCGAAAAACCTCCGTCACCAAATTCTGGGGGTTAAAGATTTCCCCTGTGCGATTATGATTGGCATTCGCAATAATTCGCAAATCTTGACCCACTAACGTAGCATATTCTATTTTTCTAGCTTTAATTTCATTTTGCAATATCTTCTTGACTTTCTGTTGTAATTCAGGGCTTAAATTCTGGGATTGACTATGCTTTTGGGCAGCAGCAATAATTGCCAAGTTATCAGATTGTCCCCGAAAACCAAATCCCATTTGATTAACTTTAATATTATAGTTAATCTCTGTCACAGCCAGTTCAGACCTAGCCTGATTCACTAAAACACTTCGTCCACCACCAATAATTAAAATAGATCCTGTTCCTACCAATCCCACAATAGAAATTACTTCGGAAGTAAACAAAGCAATTAGTTGTTTGTGTCGAATTGGTAAATTATAAAACCATTTTAAATCAATATTTTTATTACTCATAAATACCAGAAACAAGTAGAACGGCGTAAATATTTATAGTTGGGATAAGGCAGGAGGGAAGAAGGTTTTAGCCTAGTTTATCTTTCTTAACATGGTTATGTTTTTTCCTACCGACTTACTTAAGTATTTAACCCACATTCTCCACTTCATCGTGTAATATACAAAGATTTCCAACATCTAGCTATGTTGGTTAAATATCAATCAAAAATTACCAAGAATTGCCAGTATTAATACTTGATGATTGGAGATTGAGGAAGTATTCTTGAATATCAATATATTACATTTTGAAATACGAAATGTCGGTTTAATATTCTTAATATTCCCTAAGCGCGATCGCTCCTAACATCAGCAACAAACTCAGGGCAAAGGCATCTAAATATTGACGAGTCTGAATCAGAGTGGAATTTACCAAGCTCCTGACCACATAAGACTTCCAGGAAATTAGACATTTAGATAACAGTAATAACAATCATTATGAATGGGAGTTAGAGGTAACTGACGGTTGCCTGTAAAAACGTGAGTTCGACAAACCTCTCCCTGCCTTGAACTAAAGTTCAAGCCTGTCCCTCTCCGACTCGGAGAGGGACGGTTTTGCGTAGTAAAACCAGGGAGAGGTTTCAATATTGGCGCTAATTAGGCGGTTACTACATCAGCCGTCGAACTCACATTGTAAAAGAACGTGGTATTCTCTGAAGCAGAAAGAAGAATGAGTTGCCCTGCAAGACTTCCAGAGTGATAGTAGTCCAACTTTTGTGCCTGTGCTGGTAACGGAGATTCCCCGATTTATCAAGGAAAATGTCTCAACTCCAAAGAATTGCGATCGCTCCCCCCCAATTCCAACAAGGGCAAATTTTGCTCACCAAAGAACAACAACATTATTTAGGGCGTGTGTTGCGCTTGCGTGAAGGCGATCGCTTTATTGCAATGGATGGTAAAGGAAAATGCTGGTTAGCGCAGTTAGCAGGAGAACAAGCACAGGTATTGGAAGCGCTTTTGGTGGAAACAGAATTACCTGTATCAATTACCTTGATGGTGGCCTTACCCAAGGGCAATGGATTTGATGAAGTGGTGCGGTGTTGTACAGAGTTGGGAGTAACTTGTATTGCACCAGTATTGAGCGATCGCACTTTGCTTCATCCTAGTCCTCAAAAGCTGGAACGTTGGCGACGCATCGCTGCGGAAGCCGCCGAACAATCAGAGCGGTCTTTTGTACCAACTATTTTAGAGCCTGTTGCTTTTAATACAGGTTTGTCATTAGTCATTGGTCATTTGTCATTTGCAAACAGCCAGCAATATATCTGTGTAGCGCGTGGTGAGTTTCCCCATTTAAAAGACTGCTTACAGCGCAAGGGACAAATGACAAATGACATAGGACAAGAAACGATTGTCATTGCTACTGGGCCAGAGGGGGGATGGACAACACAAGAAATTGAGAATGCGAAGTCAGTTGGATTTCAACCTGTTTCCCTTGGTCGCCGCATCCTGAGAGCAGTTACAGCCCCAGTAGTAGCATTATCCTTGATTACCGCAATTTGTGAAGTATAAATGATTTATAGCTCACGCAAAAGTGATTTTGCGCGAGACATCACTCCAACGCGTATTTAAAGTGATGATTGAGCAAGTTGCGATCGCCTTTGACCATAAAGACTATCAAACAGCTGCTAAATTACTCAAACAGCTGCTAACCGACTCACCAGACAATCCTTGGGTGCAATTTTATCTTGGTCGCTTGCATGAAGTATCTGGAAAACGTCAGGATGCGGAAAAAATTTACCGACAACTGCTGCGAGATACGACAAATACCAAAATAGTGACGTTAGCACGTCAGAGTTTGCAACGACTACAAGAAATGGAGCTTGAAGAAAGACAAAGAGCTATTTCCCAAGCAACAGCCCAACCGAATAACACCGAACTTGGCGTATTAGTTTTAGAGCCACTCAGTAACGAACTGAAAACAGAAGCGGCTCGAAAATTCGCCCAGATTATGCAGCTAGACCCCTACACTGCACGGCTATTATTGCCAAGTCGTGGCTGGAGGTTGTACCGCACTGGCCAAGTGGGAGAACTAAAATTTTATGGGAAACAGTTACAACAGGCTAGCATTCCTTGCTTTTGGGCAACAATAGCTCAAATTCAGCAAATTCAAGTTTATCAAGTCAAACATTTCCAAGAATCTACCCCACAAGCTACTGTTGTTTGCCGTAATGACACAAATCAACTCGGTTCTCTCACCTTTGACTGGTCAGAAGTTACAGCGAGAGTAGTGGGACTGTTGCCCATTTTTGAGGAAGTCGTAGATCGCGACGTGCGCGGTAAACTGGAACGGAAAACCCAAACACAAGACTATGCCCAGTTTTGTGATTTACACCTATCTGGTAGACGTTGCATTCTCCGATTTGATGATAACGGCTATGAATTCCAGCAAGGTTTAGAAATCATTCCCCAAGCTAGCCAAAATACAATCAGAATTAGTTGGAATAGTTTATCGAGTTGGATTGACCAGCAACTACCTCAAGTTAAAATTTGGTCAGATTTTACGCCATTTGCAGATACAACATTAGATCAAACAGAAATGCTGGGTCATATCAAGTCTCACATTCATTTGTTTCGCAGGGAACAGACTAATTGGGACTCAGCTTTTCATTTATATAGTGGACTGGTGTTTGTTAAATAATTTGTAGATAACTATAAATCTAGTGTTGCCGATTTAGAAACTTGGTTAAATCAACAATCAAACCCATGAACACAGTAATTGCTAAAAACCAAAAGTTAGGGGGTTTGTACGTTCAATCCCCTCAAGGAGAACAGCTAGTTTTTCCGCTCAACCATACGGAAGTTATAGCAAAAATTGCAGGTAACTTGTCACGAGTTGAGGTGATTCAAAGCTTTGAAAATCCTTTTACGCAACCTTTAGAAGCGGTATATATCTTTCCGTTACCCGATGAGGCGGCGGTGGATGATATGGAAATCAAAATAGGCGATCGCATCATCAAGGGTAATATAAAAAAACGTGAAGAAGCACAAAAAATCTACGAAAAAGCAAAACAAGAAGGACGCACCGCCGGACTTCTAGAACAAGAACGAGACAACATCTTTACCCAATCTCTAGCTAATATCAAACCTGGTGAACAAATTGATGTCACAATTCGTTACACCGAAAGTTTAAAATTTGAGGCAGGAAAATACGAATTTGTTTTCCCAATGGTGGTGGGGCCAAGATATATTCCCGGAACGCCAATTGATTGTAGCGGTGACACAGATCGAGTTCCTGATGCTTCCCGCATTACACCGCCTGTAGTTTCAGAAGGAACGCGAACCCGTCACAACATTAATGTCACAGTCGAAATTGATGCAGGTTTAGCAATTTCAGAAGTATGTTCTCCTTCACATCAATTAAAGATTGAACACTCAGGTGAAATTGTGCGGATTCAATTAGCCGGAGAAGATACAATTCCCAACAAAGATTTAATTCTTCGCTATCAAGTTTCTGGTAAGGAAACTCAATCCACAGTCTTAACCCAAGCGGACGATCGCGGCGGACATTTTGCCATTTATCTAATTCCCGCTTTGGAATATTCCCCTGATGAGATTGTCGCCAAAGATGTCGTATTTTTGGTGGATACCTCCGGTTCCCAATCTGGCGATCCGTTGGAAAAGTGTCAGGAATTGATGCGGCGATTTATCAACGGGTTGAATTCCAACGATACTTTTACAATTATCGATTTTTCCGATCGAGTCAGGCAGTTATCCCCAAAACCTCTGCCAAATACACCAGAAAATTGTGCCCAAGCGATCGCTTACATTAACAATTTACAAGCTGATGGCAGCACAGAAATGCTCAGTGGCATTCGTACAGCCATCAATTTCCCCACACCTATCGGAAGATTACGCAGTGTTGTCCTCTTAACCGATGGCTACATCGGCAACGAAAATGAAATTTTAGCAGAGGTACAACAGCACCTCCAACCAGGAAATCGCCTTCACAGCTTCGGTGTTGGTAGTTCAGTCAACCGTTTTTTACTGAATCGCATCGCCGAAATTGGCCGAGGAATATCCCAAATTATTCGTCATGATGAACCCACAGAAGAAGTTGCCGAAAAGTTTTACAGGCAAATTAACAATCCCGTACTCACAAATATTCAAATCTCTTGGCATGGTGACACAAAATCGCCTGTCATTTACCCAGCCATAGCGCCTGATTTATTCAGCGAACAACCATTAGTTTTGTTTGGTCGCAAACAAGATAGAGCTACTGGTAATCTGCAAATATCCGGCATCGCTGCGGGTAGTAAGCACTACGAAAAAACGTTTCACCTCAAATTTGAAGAAACAGGAAATATTGCTGTAGCGCAGTTATGGGGACGTGCTTGTATCAAAGATTTGATGAATCAAATGGTGAGTTTTGAAACTAAAGCTGGTGTAGAAGCGGTTACAGAAACAGCCTTAACTTATCAACTGCTTTCTCAATATACTGCTTTTGTGGCTGTCAGCGATGACGTGCGGGTTGAACCAGGAAGCGAATATCTATCTATGCAAGTGCCAGTGGAAATGCCGGAAGCTGTTAGTTACTCTGGAGTGTTTGGCAACGCCCCGGGTGGTGGTTTTGCGCGTCTAGCATCACTCTCAATGCCACCAGCACCAGCCTCAGCAGAAGCTCCAGATTTTCTCCGGCAAAGGCGATCGCCACCATCTCCAGTAGCAAAAGAAGTCGAGGCCTCTTTTAGCTTTGATTCCCAGGAAATGGAACAAGGTGAAATATCAGACGCAGCCCTGAACCATCAGTTAGAGATCATCAGCGTCACAGGCTTGGATGAGACAGGAATTGCTGAACTAACCCAACACCTGCAACAACTAAACTTACCTTCCGGCTTCAGTGGTGAAATCGTCTTTGAGTTCACTGTCAACAAAGGCCGAGTAGGAGGGGTAGTTTTGGATGAGAAAGCCTCGACTGTAAAAGATGCAGTTGTAGTGGATAAAATTAAGCGATCGCTCCTAGTTTGGAGAGTTCCCCAATCTACAACAGGCAAAGTTGTCTTAACCTTGCGGATTCACATTTAACTTGTAGAGACGCGATTTTTCGCGTCTCTGTTAATTTAATTGTTAGGTGTTTTAACCTGACGTGCCATATCTAGGTAAGCACTCATATTCGCACCTGGACGACGACGACCATTAGAGCTAGTAGTCGAAGGGGCAAGATATTTTGGCGCAAAAGTGGTTTCAGTAGGCGTTTTTGTACTAGCTTTTGCTGCTGCTTTAGCGGATTCAGCTTTGGCAGCTTTGCCATTTGGAGATACTTCTACTTTGGTATTTGTCGCAGCTTTAGTTGCTTTATTAGTCTCAGGTTCAGGGCTTTTTGTAGCCTTTTTACCGTTTGATGCTGCTGGTTTCGACTGACTGGTTGCTTCTTCTAGTTCTAAGAAGTAACCATTGCTTTGTTTTTTTCCAGGTAACAGCCCAGTCACGAAACCGAGAATACCTGAAATTAACTTTTTGATAAAATCCATTACAATTACTCCTGCCTTTTATACCTTGAATTCGACCGTAATTGTTAAAAATTACGAAAAAATGTTACATTTTCTGCTTTGCGTCACCTCAATTTTGGTGACAACCCTTATAGGTTTGTGTTTAATCAACATTGTAGTAAAACTGTAGGGCAAATGTTCTTTATGCAAGCACTTGCGACCTGTATACACCGAGAACTAATTATTAAATTTTACTGTAACTAAGAGCAAGATTCTGAAAGCAAGCTTTATAAAAATTAACATTTATTGTTTTGAAAATTATTGATTTTAAAAAAGCAAGCGGTTTACTTTTAACAGTGGGAGGAGTTTAATAGACTGTTGGCAGATAGTAACGGGACTCAGTTACATTCTCTACAGACTTAATTCAGCCAGATTTTAGAGATGAACACTGAAAATCAGCAACGCAATCCCGTGTTATTAATACACGGGATTGACGATACAGGGGCAGTTTTCCATAAAATGGCGGGTTACTTAAGATTAGAGGGTTGGTCTGTCCATTCCCTGGATCTGCTTCCTAATAATGGTGATGTAGGCCTAGATGAGTTGGCAAAGCAGTTAGTCGATTATGTTGCAGCAACCTTTGCGCCAGAACAATGCCTAGATTTAGTAGGCTTCAGCATGGGAGGAATTGTCAGCCGTTACTATATCCAGCGACTTGGAGGAATTAACCGCGTACAGAGGTTTATCACGATCTCTTCACCCCATCATGGAACTGTGGTTGCTTATGGTTCCCAGCGTCATGGTTGTGTACAAATGCGCCCCAACAGCATTTTTCTCAAGGATTTAAATTCTGATGCTGTAATATTGGGGCAGCTAGATTTTACGTCTATCTGGACACCTTATGATTTGATGATTGTCCCAGCGAATAGTTCACAAATGTCCGTAGGACGCGAAGTAATATTACGAGTCGCTCTCCACTCTTGGATGCTGATAGACTCCAAGAGTTTAGTAGCAGTAAAAGCAGCTTTAACAGATCGGATCTAAGCTGCCCCTCCTGAAGAAAACATCCAATTTCTAAGCTATTCGCTGATTTTACATTGCGTCACATATTTCATGTTTGTAAGTAATCTGACGAAAATATTTTTACATACGTTAGGTTCTATAGGAATCCGATTTGATTTATGAAAAAATCTAAGTATGTGTAGGGGAGCCAGTGCGTTGCGGAGGTTCCCTCCGTTGTAGCAACTGGCGTTGTGTTATCGCCGAGAGTACGGCACCAAAGCCTTATGATGGTGCGTTAGCCTATAGCTAACGCACCCTACGTATATTTCAAAAATCAAATATGAGTCCTATAGACTGGATAAGTGTTTCAGGTCTAATTTTGTGTAATTGTTGTTATGGACACAGTTCCAGAAAGGTAGATTTAATAATACAAACATATTACTTTAGCTGGAGAAGTGTCAGAAATTAAGCAATAAGCATGACAAATTCGTTATTCTGTATGATGTTCAGACAAAATTACTCATGATTTGCTGATGTCATCCTTAATTGATTCTGTTAATCCCTGGTTCGTGGCAGTAGTATTAAACACAATTCTACTGGGTTTAGCTTGGATTGCTCCGAAAAAACTACTGACCTCTGCTGGAGCATTCCATGCGTGGTTTTTGGCCATCCTAATTTGGGTAACTCTAGGCTGGCAAGGATATGTAGTAGTAATGTTCTATTTTCTGGTTGGTTCTGGCGTTACCCGCATCGGGATGGCGCAGAAAGAGGCTGAAGGAATTGCCGAAAAGCGTTCTGGCGCAAGGGGGCCAGAGAATGTTTGGGGTTCCGCTTTGACTGGGGCACTGTGTGCCTTGGGAGTAGGGATAATAAATTCAGGATTGGTTGTACTTAGTCCCCAATTTATAGTACCCAATCCCCAGTCCCTATTATTGTTAGGCTATGTAGCGAGTTTCAGTACCAAGCTGGCTGATACTACCGCTAGTGAAGTCGGCAAAGCCTATGGTAAAAGCACCTATCTAATTACCACACTCCAACCAGTGCCTCGTGGTACAGAAGGAGCGGTAAGCTTGGAAGGAACTTTAGCTGGGATCGTCGCTTCTGTTGCGATCGCATTTGTTGGTTGGGGAGTTGGTTTAATTGATCTATTGGGAGTCGCTTGGTGTGTACTAGCAGCATTTATTGCCACTAACTTAGAAAGTGTTATTGGGGCAACACTGCAATCTAAGTATACTTGGCTGACCAATGAAGTAGTAAATATTTTTAATACATTAATCGGTGCGATCGCGGCTGTGCTACTTGCCTGGACATGGATAAGTATAATTAAGTAGATCGGTGAGAATAACATTGGGGAGGCAGTGCGGTTTTCTCCCAAGGGCAATAGTGCGGCGTTACTTAGTCCGCGTACTCTGTAAGAGTTGCAAGCTAGCAAGAGCGTCTGGGGTTTCCCCAAGTGGAGCAACTGCCGTCATTGGGCAAAACAGTTCCTCTTTTCCAAGTTGTGAGTAAAGAAATGAGATTTCCCACTCATAACTCAGCACTGATGAGGAGCATTGTTAGAAAATAAACAATCTACCTGAATATTGGGTTAACCCTGATATTTTCAATCCTGTTTTCTTCCAGATCGACTGTAAAAGTGATCATGGGAAATTACATTATTTACTAGCTATATAATTTTTTAACCATTTAAATGTAATTAGTTCATGGAATCTTTATCATATTGATCCATCAGCGACCAGATGATTTCTATATGATTTAATTTAAAAGTCCTATAAGTGTTTAACCATTTTTACACAATTAATTCATGAAATCTTTATCATTTTTGACAATTAATGACCAAATAATTTCTATTGAGGAAGCAGTAAAATACCTTCAAGCCTCTGGAAAATTGGGACAGTTCATTGGGGATATTCTGCGACAGTACGTACTTGAGGAAGAAATCCGAACACGAGATGATATTGAGATTGGTACAGGAATAACTGAACAGGCAATTATTGACTTTAGACTCAAAAATCAACTAACTGACCCCCAAAGCTTTCAAGAATGGTTAAAGACCACTAACACAGATTACGCTACATTTCACACATCGGTTACTTTTGGTTACAAGTTAGAAAGGCTGAAAGCTGTAGTGACACAAGCAAAAATCCCAGAATATTTTATTGAACGCAAAATCTTTTTGGATCGGGTAGTACTTTCTCGTATCGTTGTTGATAATCGAGAATTGGCAGACGAACTACAAACCCAAATTGAAGAAGGAGGTAGTTTTGAGCAACTAGCTAAAGAGTATTCACTTTCAGATGACCGAATTTTAAACGGCATGATGGGAATCGTCAGCCGAGGCAGTATGCCAGATATATTACGGGCAGCTATTGATGTGGCGAGTCCTGGACAATTGGTAGGACCAATAGAAATCGCTGGCAAAGACTCTCCGCAAGGAGAAGGACCCTATGGTTTGTTTCGAGTAGAACAATTTCTGCCAGCGTCTTTAGAAGATACTCAACTAAAGCAAGCACTACAAAATGAGTTATTTGAAAAATGGCTAGCAGAGAAAATTCAAAAACTGACAGTCAAGTTACAAGTGAGTTAAAAATTCTGGATGATGAATCTTTACGATTAAAAGTTTTAGCTTCTTTGCCTTGGAATCAGCCACCGCTATGCTGGCTGACTCCCGAACAACAATCCCAATTGGAAAATGAATCCCAAACTCGTCGGTATCGTCTTGGAGAAAAAATCTGGTCAAACGATGTTGGCGGGTACCAATTTTTAATTGTAGCTGGAAAAGTTCGCTTGCGAGAAGACAGTCGCTACAAGTCGGCAAAGTCGCCCAACGCGCTGTCTCAAGAGGGCGTTGGCAAACCTTTAGCAGCCCTAGATGTGGGGGATTGGTTTGGTGATTTACAAAAGCTGTCTGCGGATTTTAAAGCTGTAGCTGCTAGTAAAGAAGTAGTAGTAGTTTGTTGGGATACAGCCCTGTGGGCAGAATTTTCTAACCCACAAATTGAAGAGTTCTGGCAAGTCTTACCAGTGGATATGGAGTCCGAGAGGGAGACATTTTCCTTCTCTTCCAATCCTCCACTATCGCCAGCCCTGGAGAGAACTTCTAGCCCCCACAGCCTCCAACCCCAAAGAGGACTCCCAGCCACTAATCTGATCATCTCAAATTATCCGTTTGTTGCTAGCTGGAATACTGCTGCTGCGTGTTTAACAATGGTGGCACAACAGTTAGAAAATTCTGTGCAACTGGAATGGGTACAGCGCCAACTCAGGGGACAACGCCCAAAACAGGTTGTGGAAGCAGCAGAAAAGTTAGGGTTAGTGTTGCGACGGTTACAAGTGAGTTGGGCTGAGTTGCGACAGCTATCATTTCCAGCTTTACTACTGTGGAATTCTGACTCACCCCAGAGTCCATCTTGGGTGGTAGCTTATGGAGTTAAAGGCGATCGCTTAATTATTGCTAACCCTCTAAATCCCGATCGCATTTGTGAAAGCTTACCACAGTCGATAGTTGAAGCATCTTGGGATGGGCAATTGTGGCAAGTAGAACTCATATCCCAGCAAGAAAAATTTAACCTCAGTTGGTTCACCCCAGCAGTTTTGAAGTATAAGGGATTACTAACAGAAGTATTGTTAGCATCTTTTACCTTGCAGCTTTTGGGGGTAACAACACCACTAATTACCCAAGTCGTCATTGATAAAGTGATGGTGCAGGGGAGTTTGCCGACTCTCGATGTCATGGCGATCGCACTTCTTTGCGTAGCCATATTTGAGTCCATACTTGGCATCCTGCGCCTATTCATCTTTACCCATACAGCTCGTCGTCTGGATTTAAGTTTATCAGCACAGCTATTTCGGCATCTGATGCGGCTGCCTTTGGCTTATTTTGAAGCGCGGCGCGTCGGAGACACAGTAGCACGAGTCCAGGAACTTGAACAAATTCGTCAGTTTCTCACAGGTACAGCATTAACTGTGATTCTAGATAGCATCTTTGCTGTGGTGTACCTAGCATTGATGTTTTACTATAATGTCCCACTCACCTTTGTGGCCTTAGCAGTACTGCCACTGTTTGCGACTTTGACGATAGTTGCAACACCAATTCTGCGTAACTGGCTCAACGAAACCTTTAACCGTTCTGCCGATAGTCAATCCTTTCTTGTGGAAACAATCACGGCGATTCACTCCGTTAAAGCCCATGCAGCAGAACCAGTCGCCCGCGATCGCTGGGAAGGCTTATTTGCTCGCTTCATTCGCACAGGTTTTAAAGCCTCCACCACCTCCAATATCAGCAGCAATCTTGGTGATTTTCTCACCAATTTTTCCACCATGCTGATTCTCTGGTTTGGAGCCAAGTTAGTCATCGATCAAAAGCTGACAATTGGACAGCTAGTTGCCTTTCAAATGCTTTCTGCCAGAGTCACGGGGCCACTTTTGCGCTTAGTACAGTTGTGGCAAAACCTCCAACAAGTGCTACTTTCTGTAGATCGCATTGGTGATATTCTCAACGTCTCCCCAGAAGCTGAACTGGGAACCGGTCTAGTTTTGCCGCCCCTGAAAGGACAAGTCACCTTCGAGCAAGTATTTTTCCGCTATCGGCCGAACTTTGAAGCAATTCTGCGGGGAATCTCTTTCAATGCCGAACCAGGACAATTTGTTGGTATAGTCGGACGCAGTGGTTCTGGAAAAAGTACCCTGTCTAAGTTATTGCAACGCCTCTATCAAATTGAATCAGGACGTATTCTCATTGATGGTTTTGATATTAAAAGTGCCGATTTAGCTTCACTGCGGCAACAAGTTAGTGTAGTTCTCCAAGAAGACTTTTTATTCAACGGTTCCATTTTGGAAAATATCACTCTTGGTACTCCCGACATTACCGCAGAGCAAGTAGTAGAGGCGGCAAGACTAGCAGTAGCACACGATTTCATCAGTCAATTACCCTATGGTTATGAAACCAATGTTGGTGAACGCGGTACCGCTTTATCTGGTGGACAAAGACAACGTATTGCCCTAGCAAGATTATTTCTTTCCCAAGCGCCGATTTTAGTTTTGGATGAAGCTACCAGTGCTTTGGATAGTGAAACTGAGCAACAAGTATTGCAAAACCTGCAAAAAGTTTCCGCTAACCGTACCGTGTTTCTGATTGCTCACCGCTTTGCTCCCCTCAAACGTGCTGATTTGATTTTGGTATTAGAGCAAGGCGTGATCGCCGAACGTGGTACTCACTCAGAGTTGTTACAACAAAAGGGTTTGTATTGGTCACTATATCAACGCCAGCAAGCAAACATTTAGTAGCTGTAACAAGCTTTTGACTTGTGCCTACTTGATACCTGGAAAGCGACTTAAGGATAGTTTTTGGCGAATGGAGCATAACTCAATACGCTTGGGTTAAGGCTAAAACTCTGTTACCAAAGTCAATTTTTT
>CAZZZY010000064.1:0-14643 GCA_964658545.1 uncultured Acetobacteraceae bacterium
ATCCAAATATTGATGTCGTATTCAACACTGCGATGACTGGCGATGGTAAAAGTCTCGCCGGATACCTGGATATTTTGCAAAGACACTCTCCAGTTTTAGGGCTATATCCCACAAACGAACTCGCTAGAGATCAAGAAAAGCAAATTAAAGGATACATTGAGCAATTTCAGCCTGAACATAAACCGCGCGTTAATAGATTAAGTGGACAAGAATTAGAAATTTATGCTGAAGAAGAAAATTTGAAAAAAGGCGCAGCCTTAGAAACTCGAACTGCACAATCGGATATTTTGCTTACCAATCCTGATATTTTTCACTATCTACATTATGGTGCATATTTATTGTTCAAAGATAATCCTGATAAACTTTGGAATCGAATTGACAAGAGGTTTAATCTCATTATTTTTGATGAGTTCCACGTATTCCAAGCACCACAAATTGCCAGTGTAATCAACACAATGCTATTGATTCGTCACACCAACAGGCGTAAAAAGTTTTTATTTCTTTCTGCTACACCAAATCCGCAATTAATTGAGAGACTTAAATTAGTAGGTTTTCGCTGTCACCCCGTCAACCCAATAGAAGAAAAAGACCCCAAGTATCAATTTCCTGATACCATTGCTGAGTCTCAGCATCTAGAAACCCAAGGTTGGCGAAAAGTTACGTCGGAAATATCATTGCAATTTATCGATTTAGAATCTATATCCAAAGCATCTGAAACTTGGTTAAAAAATAATTCAGAATTGATTTTAAGTCATTTGCAAAAGCATCCAGGTAGCAAAGGTGCAATTATTCTTAACTCCATTGCTGCTGTGAAGCGGTTAACTGATTTTTTCAAAAATTTTCTCCAGCCGTATAATTTGACAGTTGAAGAAAACACTGGTTTATCTGGTAAAAAAACCAAAGAAGAATCCTTTGATGCTGACTTAGTTTTAGGAACTAGCACTATTGATGTGGGTGTTGATTTCAAAATCAATTTCTTGTTTTTTGAATCAGGAGACGCGGGTAATTTTATCCAGCGTTTAGGCAGACTGGGACGACATGATCGTTATGAACGTGACGGACAGCAGATTAATTTTACTAACTTTACTGCTTATGCACTTGTCCCTAAATTTTTGGTGAAAAGGCTTTTTGAAAAACATGATAAGGATGAAGCACCACCATTGAAGTTAGGCGAAGTTTATGAACGTCCATGTTTTCATGATCAAATTAGGGATAAATACCGCAAAATTAATGATTTTACAGGTTATTACTTTAAATGGGGTGTTGTTCAATCTATGCGACTGGTTCGACAATTAGGACATCCTAATATTAAACAGCAATATGCAGCAGGTAGTCAGGAAGCACTAAAGAAAGATTGTGAGATAGTTTTCAGCACAGACAAAAGAAAAGCCAGTCTTAAAGCAGCGTTTGTCCGTAGCAAACAATGGGAAGAAAAATGGCACGAACTTTCAGGAACAGATAAGGGAAATCCTATTTTAGAGGAGGCTGTGAGTTTTCGAGGTAAGAGTCCTTTACTGTGTGGAATTTACGACACTACAGAGAAAAATGAGGCTGATAAGTTCAAAACCTACGATTTACCTGGAATTCTCAGCAACTTGGAAATTGAACCGATGAAGGGGACAGAATTTGAACGACTCCGACAAGCGACAGCAGAACACACAGATACAGTTATTCCCAAAGGCAGATTTAAAGACTGTCTAGGATTTATGAAATTACTTCGGTATCGAGAAGAAAGACTAGATTGGAAATTTACTTATCCTGGGGACTTGAAACCCTTTGCTGATACTTGGGATGTGCAAGTGTTGTTAGGTATTCAGGTTTGGCAACCTGCAAACTATTGGATTAGTGAAATTAACAAGCAATTGAAGAAACAGGCATTAGTCAGTTATCTGCTGCCTTTTCCCTTAGAGAGAGTACGTCAGCAAGGACGATTGCCAATGCACTTTCAGATTTACCCAATTAGTGACCAATATAGTGTTTTAGATAATACACCACCATACTGCATTGCCTTCGGTCAGTCTGCACTATTGCTAGATACCTTGACACATTGGTTTAAGAGTAAAGGGGATGAAATATGGATAACGCCGTCTTGAGATCCCTAATAGGGATTCGCTGCTTTGTCAGCAGGGTGGGTTCAGTATCAGTGAATTATGAGTCTGTGTTTCAATCCCTAAGAAGGGATTATTTAAAAACCCCACCACCATAAGATAGCACGAAAGAGGCATTCACAGTCGAATTTATTTATGGTCACAGACTCATTATTCACAGATTAATTGTCAGAGAGTGCTTTATCGATAAAAATCAATGGTCTAAGTAAAAATAGTATGCTAGGCTCTAAAGTAATCCTTTAAACCAGGAAACACTTAGATGCAAAGCCAAAACGCTGACCCCTTAGACCAACTCCGTTATGCCATCAATGACCTGATTGATCGCATTAAAGCGCAGCAGCAGCACAATCTCATTCAAGACAACAGACTCTCAGACCATGACCGTCAAATTGAAGAAATTGAGGAATCAATGGAATTGTTCTTCAGAAAAATTGGTCAATTCGAGTATCTAATTGGCAGAAATCAGGAACTAGAAGAAAAAAAGGATTCTTATTGGAGAGATTAAAATATTGTCATTATGAGTAATTCCATTTCTGACGATTACACACATTTACTTATGGAAGTACAACAACGAATTCGTTCAGCCCAGTACGAAGCATTAAAGGCAGTTAATCGGGAAATGATTAGCCTGTATTGGGATATTGGGCAGATGATTGTTATCAAACAACAAGATGCTAGTTGGGGTAAATCAGTAGTAGAACAGTTAGCAAAAGACTTACAAGCAGAATTTCCTGGTATTAGTGGGTTTTCTGCTCGAAATATCTGGAATATGCGGAATTTTTACGTCACATATAGCCAAAATGAAAAACTGCAACCAATGGTTGCAGAAATTGGATGGACTCACAATTTAGTCATTTTAGAAAAATGTAAAGATGACTTAGAACGAGAATTTTACATTAGAATGACTCGAAAGTTTGGCTGGACAAAAAACGTTTTAATTCACCAAATTGAAAATCAAACTTATGAAAAAACTCTGCTGAATCAAACTAATTTTGATCAAAGTATCTCAGCAGAGATACGTAACCAATTAAAGCTAGCAGTTAAAGATGAATATACTTTTGATTTTTTGGAATTAGCAGATGAACACAGCGAACGACAGCTAGAAGAGTCAATTTTAGCAAAAGTTCAACCTTTCTTACAAGAAATGGGTGGCATATTTGCCTTTATTGGTAGCCAATATCGTTTAGAAGTTGATGATGAAGAATATTTTATAGATATCCTATTATATCATCGCCGTTTAAAGTGTTTGGTGGCAATAGAATTAAAAATTGGTAAGTTTTTACCTGAATATATTGGCAAAATGCAGTTTTATTTAGCTGTTTTAGATAACACGGTAAAGCTACCAGAAGAAAATCCTTCTATTGGCATTATTCTTTGTAAATCCAAACAAAGAACTATTGTTGAATATGCACTAAAGGAATCTAATAAACCAATTGGTGTTGCAACTTACCAAATAGTTTCTAAAGTACCACAAGAATTAAAAAATCAACTTCCAGATCCAGAACAAGTTGCTAGATTGCTAGAAGGATTTGAATAAACATTTGAAATTAAAAAATGAATATAGATGAACTAACTTTAGCCAAGATAAAATTAATCCGCAAATATTACCAGACTCTAGAAAATTTTAGTTCTATTAGCCTTGAGGATTTCTTGGTTGATTATTGTCAACAACTTCTTGCAGAAAGACTTTTGCATCTAATAACTCAAGCTGCAATAGATATCAATCACCATATCTTATCAAAACTAAATATTGGAAATCATAATACTAACTTTGAATCTTTCACGGAGCTTACTAAATATGAAGTAATCACACCAGAATTAGCAAAACAGTTAGCACCATCAGAAGAACTAATAAAACACCTAATTTATGAATATGATGAGATAGATCCAAATCAAGTTTTCAGAGAAATTAATTTTGTTTTACAGCAATATCCACTTTACGTCAGACAAATCAACTCTTATTTAATTTCCTTGAATGAAGAAGATGGCTAAAAAAAGTAAAAAATCAGATGAATATCAACAACTATCACTTTTAGAAGCAGAAGCAGAAACAGAAAATGATTCAACTTCCGAACTATCAGATGATGATTGGATGTCTGGAGATGATTCTGACTTTCAAGAAATATCTAATCTAAAAGTCGAAACACAATCAGCAGAACTCTTAACCCTTAAGTTACTACAAGATGCAATTAAATCAGAAAATGACGATGATTTAATTATGCAGGAATTTAGTGATTACGTTTTACCCAATCTTTTACGGGTAGCAGTTGGAGTTACAGCAAAAGGTGGCAAGTTTTTTGATTATTTCGATGAAAAGAGAGAAAAGGAGATAGAGAATTTCCACAAAAATAATTTAGGAAAAAGTCACAGAATAAAAGAGCCGAAAAAACTTGACCGAAGAAATGCAGGTGATCAATCTTTAAATACTCATTTACTCAATGGGTTACTACCAGCTAATTTAATAGAACGTTGTCTAAATAAACTTGATACCACTGCAAAAAGGGTAATTCAACAACAAGAAAGACGGTTATTAATTGCTGGGTTTATTTTACATGATTTTGAAAAGTTTGATTATCGGCTGTTTCCTAAAATGCCAGATAATTATAAAGCAATTGGTCAAGATAAAGAACAAGACATTCGCAAGTTATCTGTAGATGCCCACCGCGAAATTATAGATGTTATAGTCTGTGAATTAGCTCTTGATAAATTTGTTAGTCCTGATGAACCAACAGCATGGCAAGAATATCGAGATGATTTGTTATTTATTGCCTACAATGCCCAGCGTCGAAATGATACAAATCTCAATGTTTCTGAGTATGGTTTACAGCCCATAATTGATGATTATATCCTGATATGTCTTGCTGATTTAACTTGTTTAGCTGATTTACTTTCCTCCGTTATTAAACATCCTCAAGATGCAGAACACCAGGCATTAAATGGAATTCTCCACAGCCTCAGTGATGGACAGTTGAAATTTACCTATCATAGCATTGCTGAGAATCGTGGTGTTTTAACTAATGTAGTGAATAATGCTTTAATTCAGGCTCATACTAGTCTCAATACTGATGAGCATACCTACTATGAACCTTTGTTATATCTGCCAACAGGTGTAATTTACTTAGCTTCGCGCAATGCTCCGGCTATCTCACCGGAAGATTTACCAGACCGTGTAGTTAACAGTATTAAATCGCTTTGTGCAGGTCAATTACGCCTCAGACAAACAGGATTTGGTAGAGATGGCAAAGGCATGAAATATGCCGAATATTACAACTTATTTTTTGATGATATAGGCTTGATGAAAGTAGCGTTAGATGCTACATTACGCATCTTAAACCCTTACAAAGGCTCTGTCGCTAAAAGTCGCAGCGAAAATCTGAATAAGTTTCAGCAACAAAATGTTTTATCTGCTGATTATGACTTCAAATTTGAAGACGACATCCGCATTGATCAAATAGCAGAATTTGGTGATTTAGTTAGCCGGAAGATTTGGGAAGAAACAGTTAATCGTGTTGATTCTGCTCGTAAAAAAGATAAAAAGCTGCCAGCAGTTCCCGATTTTGATTTAACTCACAAAGTTGCAGAATTTTGGAATTTAGCAGAATGTTTACCCCAAATTAGAGAAATTCAACGCATTAATGAAAGTCTGAAAGAAAACCAGTTAAAGGGGAATACTGGAGGAGTACCCTATGAATGGTATTATCTGGCAGCTAAATATTTAGAACATCATCCAGGAATTGAAGATGTACGCGAAGCTTGTCAGCAAGTCATTGACTATTTGACAACTTTAATTGCTCCGATAATTTCTCAGTATGAATTGCCTGATGGTTGGGATGATTTAAGGCTCTGGGTAAAACGAGTGGTGATGTTACCAGGCACTAATCAAGAGCCATCCGTAAAAACTCAAGTTGAAACATTTCTAGATGAGTTAGGTAATTATAATGCTGCGAAAAAAGCAGGGCGAGGGAAACAATTAATCTGCTCAATTTCTCATTCTGCTTACACGGTTACTGAGCAAATGGAATCAGCAGTTTTATTTACGCCGCAAGTTTATACAAACAAGCAAATGTTAGGAGGTTCTAACGCTAAACGCAATATCTCCAGTATTGCAGGTGTGGAGATGATGCTGAGGCAAATTTTGATGAATCAAACTCAAGCTGTAGGTAAGCGATTTGAAGATGGTAAATATCGCTATCTCTACTTTTATCCCACTTATTACTTTACTCCAGAGACTAACAAGTTTTTGCAGAAAGCATACAATGGTATTGCTCAAACTCGCTTTGATACCAGCGTTCGCAATCATTTTATCAGTAAGGATTTACAGGCGGATTTGGGGCGCGATCGCTACCAAAGTGTAGATAGTTTCTTAATTGATGAAAACCTCCAGCGTGACAAGGATCGCACCTTTAAGCTTTCCTATCCTGAAGACCAGCCTTTAACATTTTACTTCATGGCGCTCCCGCCAGGAAGAGACAGCACCGATACCGAATCTTGGGTAATGCCAACTTGGTTAGCCTTTGCTTTCCCAATGATTTTAGATGTTAAAACTGTGGTTTCCGAGTCGCCGATTCCACCTTTTAATGATGGGGCTGAATTTGAGGAAAGCGTTTTCCTTGATAGTGCGCCTCATGCTTTCCGTGCTTTAGTAAGGCGCGATCGCTTCCGTCTTGACTACATCCTAGAAGGTTGGAATGAAAACGGCATCCAATACCCAGCCCCTTTAAATGTGCTTACCGCCGCTTACGCCATTCATTTAGATGTGAATGCGCGACAGGGTAAGTCTGGTTACGATGCCAACTGGGGGAGATTTACAGAACTGGCTAAAGATTTTGAAACCAGTCCACTGTACGTCTTTTCTTACCTCAATCGCTGGGTGCGTAACCAAAAAGTTGATACTGCAAGCTTGAGTAAAATCAAGCTTTATGCTCACCACTTTTACCCTTGTTTTGACCCTTATGTTAAATATGATTTTCAACTGGAGAAGTGGACTATGACAGAAGAATCACACTTGCATCATCCTAAAATATTAACTGACCTTTACCGTAAATTTTACCGAGCAAAATCTAGTAAAGGTAAACCAATCAAGTCTAATGCTATCTTGAAACCAATTGATGAGGCTGCTGAAACTATTATCAAAGCCGACAAAAATTTTTTTCACGGTGAAGTATTAGTTGATGCTGTAGCTGCAAAAATTTTCAAATTGATGGAGCGAGTGCATAACTCCACAGCAGAGGGACGTTGGATTATTGTCCATCGTGATGAAGAAAGAGAGGCGATTTTAGATTTTTCACGACACTTTGTAGTAGAAGTTTTTGAAAAATCATTTGCAGGCGATCGCGCTCGTTTAGCTGGACGTCAACTGAATCTAATCAAAGACACTTGCGAGTTTTTATATCGCTTAGAGAATGATAAAGAACGCCATGATAAAGGTAATAAACCTGATAATGACATACAAGATGAAAATGAAGATTAAACTTTCTGGGCTATTTTAGCCTCTAGAAAGAATGATTCTGCATACAAAACAATCAAGCAATTCTTTCATGTATTTAAATTGGAGAAAAATATGTCACTTTTGAAAACTGTTGAAGCCAAGTTTTTTCAATCCGAAATTCCCTATAAACCAATGGGTAAATATGTTCATTTTCTGAGTATTCGTATTACCGAATCTTATCCTTTGTTTCAAACAGATTCAGAACTTAATAAAGCACGGGTAAGAGCCGGAATCAAAGATAAAACTACAATTAGTCGTTTATCAATGTTCAAACGTAAGCAATCAACACCAGAACGTTTAGTAGGTCGAGAATTACTAAGAAACTATGGTTTAATGACTGCTGAAGAATGTGAGTATAACGTAGCTTTTGCAATGGATAATCCTGATTGCATTATTTACGGGTTTGCTATTGGTGATTCTGGATCTGAAAAATCCAAAGTTGTGGTAGATACAGCATTTTCAATTACATCTTTTGATGAATCACATGAAACCTTTACTCTCAATGCTCCCTATGAAAATGGCACAATGGCTGCAAAAGGAGAAAAGAAATCAGATGGTAAACTAGATGGTGAAATAGGTACAGTAACAGCTAGAATTAACCAACAAGATCATATCCTACCGCAAGTTTTCTTCCCTAGTATTGTCACCTTGAAAGACCCCACCGAAGCTAGTTTTCTTTACGTTTTTAACAACATTCTGCGAACTCGTCATTATGGAGCGCAAACAACCCGTACAGGTCGTGTCCGAAATGAGTTAATTGGTGTTGTATTTGCGGATGGAGAAATTACTAGTAACCTGCGTTGGACTCAAGCAATATATGACCAAATGAAATCTAATAATACCCTAAATGCTCCCGATCCATTAGATGAAGATGATGTAATTACTGCCGCTAAAAATTCTATCGAGGCGTTAATGGCTGATGAGTTTATTGTTCACACAGATTTCATTGGTGATGCTTTTGTATCCCTAATTAACGAAGTCAAAACTTTAACGGGAAGCGAGAAAGGAATTCAGGCAATTTTGCAAAAAGCTGATGCAGAAGCTAAGGATTATGCTAAGAAGCATATCAGCAAGAAGAAAACTGCTGCTAAAGCGGGGAAAGAGTAATGGTGTCTATTTATCGCTGTCAATTGGAGTTGCACGACAGCCTTTATTTTGCAACTCGTGAAATCGGGCGATTGTATGAAACAGAGCCAGTAATTCACAATTACGCTCTTTGTTATGCACTGGGTTTAGTTGATAGCCAAATATACTCTACTACCGTTGCTGAAGAACATTCCTATCGCTACTTTTGCCCTGAACAAGTGCCAAAATATGAGGAGCATTTAACGCCACTCAATCAACAAAATATTTATGTAACTCCGGCGCGATCGCTCAATCATTCTGCTATCCTCAATACCTGGAAGTATGCTAATAACAACTACCATGTTGAAATGGAGAAAACTCAGAAAAATATCCCCAGTTTTGGCAGAGCGAAGGAAATAGCAGCAGAAAGTCGATTTGAGTTTTTTGTCATATCTCAAAAAGAACTCAAACTACCAAAGTGGATTCGCTTGGGTAAATGGATGAGCAAGGCTGAAGTGACGGTTGAACCATTACCGAAACCTAAAATTGCTGAAGGTATATTCACTTGTACACATCCATTAAATCCTTTAGATGTGATGTTCACTAATCAAGTGATTAGCTATGATGTTGTGAATATGCCTCCAGTGAGCTTAATCCAGAATGTCCAAATGCGAGGTCAATACTATCAATTTGATGGCATTCAAAACTTAAAAATTCCAGTTCGGATAGAATATCGGTTTCGGAGTTAATTACTTTCCAAAACCTTTACTACTGGTTTTATTTTTTCGAGGCTCTATCGTCATTAACTCGCCTTTAAAACCTCTGGAATCTTGCAACATTAACTTACGTATTCGCTGGCGTTGATAAGTCTGCACTTCAGCAGCTAGAGGATGATTAGGATCAATCTTTAGATGAGTAATAGAAGAAACATATTTCTCTTCACTTTCGGGATTATTTGGCTCTTTTAGTCCGCACATAATCCCGCCTTCATCTCCTGAATAGCCAACGAAATCAATTTCAAATTCTCTGTCGGGATCGGCGTTTACTCCTTTTTGCTTTAATGTCTTCAAAAACTCCTTCCCGGCTCGTGCTTTAATGGGTAAGTTCTCTTTGAGTTTTTCAGTTAGTGCCTTTGCTGCATTGTAATCATCAATTCTCATTGATCTTTCTCCCTATGTAGTTTTTCTCACTTAAAAGAATACTACTATGATCACTCAACAGTCTTTAAAATTTTAGATACCACATTCAGCGATCGCTCCTCTATTCCCAGTGAAACACTATCAACAACAATCCAACGCCTTCCCCACTGATTACTTAAACAACTTGTGGGGAGAAATCCAAGCTTGTCCTTACTTTGCGATCAACAACCTCAACCGCGATTTTGTCGCCACCAAAGGATTTTCTGTAGTATTTCAGCGTTCTGGATTAGCACAAGTAGAACAGCAGTTTCCCTACTTCAAACCTTACCTAGATTTGGCTCTCCAGGCGAATTGTAATGCTTTTTACCTCAATCCTTTACAGCTAAAAGAAGGCTCCCGCGTCGATCCGCATATTGATCGCTCTTTGCGTTCCTACTCCAAAACCATTGAACCGCCTGCCGTTGTTAGTGTGCTTTATGTGCGCGTACCAGCGGATATGGAAGGGGGAGAACTGGTACTCAAGTCGCACAAACACCAACTTGGGCAAATTAAGCCCCAATGCAATACTTTAGTTTATTTTCAAGGTGATTTAACCCATTCGGTTAACGCTGTCAAAACCCCAGGAAATCGCCTCAGTCTCGTTTGTGAACAGTATAATTTAAGCGATGCTGAACTCCAAGAAATACCGGAGTTTACTGTAGAGTCAAGAGTTACTCAGTCTACAAAAAAGCAAAAAAAGTATGCCTCATAGCTTAGTATTAAATTTGCTTCCCCAGTCTCCTATACCTTCCCAGTATCTTACCGGCAGACATCTTCATGCTTTATTTTTAACACTCGTTAGTTCCGTAGATAGAACATTAGGCGATCGCCTCCACGATTCCACCGCAGATAAAGCTTTCACCCTCTCTCCCCTGCAAATTGACAGTTATTTCAAGGGGGGTAAAAGAGGATCTCAATTGCAATACTCTCATCAACAACCCATTCCCATCGGAACACCTTGTTGGTGGCGTATCTCTTTATTAGACGACACTCTCTTTAGCCAACTTACCCAACTCTGGCTAAATCTTAATCCCAATCGCCCTTGGCATCTAGGCCCGGCTGACTTATATATTACCAGCATTCAAGGCACACCCCAATCTATTCAACCTTGGGCAAATGCCAGTACTTATGCTCAATTATACGAACAAGCAAGCGATCGCAATTCTTCTATTAACCTTACCTTCTCCACGCCTACCGCCTTCCGTCAAGGACAGTATGATACTACCCTTCCCACCAGAGAATCTGTTTTCAATTCTCTACTTTCCCGGTGGAATAAGTACAGTGGCATAGAATTTACTCAGATTGCCATCGAGTCAATATTTCCTTCTTTTGTCAACATTCACACAGAAATATTAGCTGACTCCCGCAGCAAATTCATTGGCATTCTTGGCGAAGTGAACTACAAGATTTTGGGAGAAATTGAACCGATCCAAATTAAGCAACTTAATGCCTTAGCTAACTTTGCTTTATATAGTGGTGTCGGGAGAAAAACAACTATGGGTATGGGTATGGCAAGACGGCTATATTCTCCTTAATTTCAATCATCATTTAAAAACCACCTAAGTTATGAATCAAACCGAATATGTTTCCATTGCGGCGTTGAATCAATATGCCTATTGTCCGCATCGCTGTTGGCGAATGTTTTGTGCAGGGGAGTTTACCGATAATCAATACACAATTGAAGGCACTACATTACACGATCGCGTCCACACAACAGGCGATGGACAGCGAGGAGAAACTTGGCAGATTAGAGCAATTTGGCTGAAGTCTGAGCAATACAAACTCATCGGTAAATCTGATTTGATTGAAGCCGAATCCGGTCAAATTTACCCAGTGGAATACAAGCGGGGACGCAAAGGCGAATGGGATAACGATGAATTGCAAGTTTGTGCCCAAGCCTTATGTTTAGAAGAGATGACAGGACAACCTGTTACTACTGGATATATCTATTATGCCCACTCCCATCAACGGCAATTAGTAGAGATTAATCAAGAGTTACGACAAAGTGCGATCGCTACTATTGAATCTGTCACAAATATTCTAGAAACAGGAGCAATGCCAAAACCAGTTTACAGTAAACGCTGCCAAGGATGCAGTCTTTATTCGCAATGTTTACCCAAAGCAACTGATAAGGTCAAAAGTTATCAAGAAGTACATTAAAAATAAGATCCTCCCGCCTGGAGCGACCTCTTTAAAAAGCTACGGTGTACACAGAAGTCGAAAAATTATCTACCCATATTTTTGTCAGACTTAAACTGTCACACTGAACGAAATCACGCCCAGAACTGAAGTTCAGGGCTAATAACTGAAGTCCACTTAAGTGGACTAAATGATCAACAGTTATCAGTAAAGAATGATTTTTTATCTTTGAGTCAGAGTCCCCCACTTCTAAAAAGTGGTAGGTTTCAGTCGGGGTCAAATCTCCTACCTGTTACTGTGATAACTGATAACTGTTTACTGTTCACTGATTTAATTCAGTCCACTTGAGTGGACTTCAGCTATGAGACTCGGAATTCATTCCGAGGCGGGATAGAAACGCAGTGCGGGATTTATGAATAAAAATATGTGGTTACGACAATGGCGGTGCTGGCATTCAAATTTTCATCGAAACGCAGTGCGAGATTTATGAATAAAGATATGCCTGCGACAAGATTTCTGTGTACACCGTAGCCTTTTTAAGGTGAGTTGGTTGGACAATTTTCAATTAATTAAGGATGAAATCATGGGAACAGTTTACGTAACACAAGCTGATGCTTTTATCGGCAAACTTGACGAACGTCTCACCGTCAAAGCTGAACAAAAAACAATCTTAGATATCCCTTTAATTAAAATAGAGGGAATTGTAGTACTCGGACGGGCTACCGTTTCTCCCTCCGTTGTCAATGAACTTTTAGAACGTCATATTTGTTTAACATTTCTCACAGAAAACGGACGATATTTAGGGCGTTTAGAACCAGAAGTTACCAAAAATATCTTTGTTCGTAAAGCCCAATGGCAAGCTGTGGGAGAATCACAACCAGCGATACATTTAGTCAAAGGATTTGTGCGCGGTAAATTAAAAAATTACCGCCATAGCTTACTTCGCACTCAGCGAGAACATCCTGATATTGACTTGAATAATAACATCACTCGATTGGAAAACGCGATCGCACCAATCGAAAACACTAACAATATTGATTCCCTCAGAGGCTTAGAAGGTGCCGGTAGCGCAGCCTATTTTGGTTGCTTTCAACACCTAATCAAAACCTCAGAATTTAAATTTGAAGCCAGACGCCGCCGCCCACCAACCGATCCAGTTAATGCCCTACTGAGTCTTGGGTATTCATTGCTACGTCATGATGTGCAAAGTGCTTTAAATATTGTCGGCTTCGATCCCTATCTAGGATACTTACACGTCGAGCGTTATGGTAGACCTTCCCTAGCCTTAGACTTGATGGAAGAATTTCGTCCTTTAATAGTGGATGCTGTCGTGTTATCGCTGATTAACAAGCGATCGCTCACCTTAGCTGACTTTACCACCGAACCGCTCAGTGGTGCCGTAAATTTAACCAAAGAAGGATTGCGTACATTTCTTAGCGCCTACCAACAAAAGAAACTATCGAGTTTCAAACATCCAGTCCTGGGAAACAAATGTACCTACCAAGAATCCTTTGAAATTCAGGCGAGGTTGTTGAGTAAGTACCTGATGAACGAAATCGATAAATATCCCCCCTTAGTTCTCAAATAACTTTCCCATGTATATTGTTGTCAGCTACGACATTCCAGAAGATAAGCGTCGGACTAAAATCCATTCCATTCTCAAGTCTTACGGACAATGGATGCAACTGAGTGTATTTGAGTGCGATATCACTCCCACCCAGTATGCTAAACTGCGATCGCGTTTAGCTAAATTAATAAAACCCGACACCGACAGCGTGCGCTTTTATTTTCTCTGTGGCTGTTGTCAGCCAAAAATCGAACGTATTGGTGGAGAACAGCCACGGGACGAAACAATTTTCTTTGCTGAGTCCCCTTCTGGCTAGGTTTCTGTATGTAAAATGCGCGGAAGGGTAGGTGTACAAATTTCCCCGCCCGAAAAAAGTGCTTCTATCCAAAGTACAGTAAGGCTTTCAACCTATTAGTTGCCTAATCCTCATCCGCGCAATCTCTGAAATGCTTATCAAAATACGATTTCAGCCTTGAAATTTTTCTGGCACTCTTCCCAAACAAATTCTCTAATGCTATCATGGCTATGGAATCGCGCAACTGCACCTTGAAAACTAAATACAGCTTGACTTTCAGCCTCCTGCGATTGCAATTAATCAAAATCCCTATTAGGGATTGAAACCTAGCCAATCCATTCTCTCCATTTGGCTATGCCAAATTGCAATTAATCAAAATCCCTATTAGGGATTGAAACCACCGTAAATGTGAATTCTTGGGAGCGGTGCGATTAATTGCAATTAATCAAAATCCCTATTAGGGATTGAAACCTTGAAACTTTAATAATTCAGCCGCTTCAGTTCCTTGAATATTGCAATTAATCAAAATCCCTATTAGGGATTGAAACTTCATAAGGTAGCGATCGCCCTCAATGTATCCTCAATTGCAATTAATCAAAATCCCTATTAGGGATTGAAACATTTAGGTATTGTTTTTCGCTAAACTTATCCCCCAAAATTGCAATTAATCAAAATCCCTATTAGGGATTGAAACCGTGTGCGTCATCTTTGGAATAAAACTACCCGCGAATTGCAATTAATCAAAATCCCTATTAGGGATTGAAACAAGGAAAAATCTAGCTTAGAAGCAAAATTAAGAAAAT
>CAZZZY010000065.1:0-3691 GCA_964658545.1 uncultured Acetobacteraceae bacterium
CCATTCCCCATTCCCTTGTCCCCGAAGTTTTTCTAGTCTATGTTTCTTTCCGTGGGGATTTTGTAAAAAATGCACACATAAAGGTGAAAATCGAAGACAGAATTATTTCTTGCTTCATCCTTTTTGTGCTTGACTCATGAATGTTTCTCTGGCTAAGGATCTGTCTGTTTATCAACTGGTTATGGGAGTGCAAGTGCCTCCAAAACCATTGTCCCTCAGTCCTGCTACTCTGCTATCACTGGTGAGAGCACAAATTGACTTACTAATTGAGCAGCAAATTGTAGCCACTTTATGGGTGAAGCTACCACCAGAAAAAATTTGGCAATCAGAATTAGCGCGTTATCAATCCTCAGTAGGTGCATCTAGTCTTATCTATACTTGCCAGATTGATCGGAGTGGGAAAGGGGTAGCAGGGGAAGAAAAGACCCTTTTATCTTCTTCATCTCCCTCATCTTCTTCACTTCCTCACCATGTCACCGTTCACTTACCACCAGATAGCCAACTGCGACGGGAAAACTTTCTAATAGTGTTATCGCCCCAGTTTTGCAGTTTAATTTTGGCTCATCGACCACTTAAAAAACGCAAAAATCAGACATCGGCGAAGGTAAATACTAATAAAAATCAGCCATTGCTGATTATAAGTACTGTTGAAGGGAGAATAATTCAGCAAGTATTAGATGGTATTCAACAAGCGATTGTACCAGAATCATCGCCAATTGTACCTGGTGATTTTATTTGTCCAATTGCGCCCCAAGCCATACTGATGAATCAGCTGTTCGCCAAACAACTCTTGCGACAGGATGAAATTAATCGTCAAATCATGACAGCACGCACTACCAAGTTGCAGCAGCTAAATCAAGAACTGCACAATAAAGAGCAACTCCAAGATGAATATCTAAAGAATCTATGTCAGGAACTGCGTACACCCCTGACGCACATGAAGACAGCACTTTCGTTATTGAATTCCCCTAATCTCAAACCCCCGCAGCGACAACGTTATTTACAGATGTTAAATACCCAGTGCGATCAGCAAAATTCCCTAATTACTGGTTTATTGGAATTGTTGCAACTAGAACGTAATTTGGCAGGGACGGCTTTGGAGTCGGTGCGGCTCTCAGATATTGTCCCTGGAGTAGTCAGTACTTACCAACCCGTAGCTCAAGAAAAGGGGATTATGCTAGCCTACACCATACCCACTGAACTCCCATCTATTTGGTGTGTGAGTGGTGGGCTGAGGCAGATTGTAATTAATCTGCTGCACAATAGCATTAAGTTTACCCCTAATGGGGGTGAAGTATGGGTGCGTGCCCGGATTCAAGGCGATCATGTCCAATTAGAATTCCGCGACACAGGTATCGGTATTGCCGAAAGCGAGATTCCCAAAATCTTTGACCGGTTTTATCGTGTACGTGCAGCTGCAACTGAAGATTATGGTGGTGCTGGCTTGGGATTAACAATAGTACAGCAATTATTGCTGCGCTGTGGCGGTTCTATTTCTGTAAAAAGTAAATTATATGAAGGTTCCACATTTACAGTACAACTGGCAAGTGTAGGTAATACCTCAAGAGCGATCGCAATAGAAAATGAGTTATGAGTTACGTTTAACTCCTCACTCACAACTTATAACTCCCGGCTTCTGCTTGCTAACTTCTAAAGGCAGGAAAATTGTCAAAACTTCCCCATAGTGGGGACGCTGGCGCACGATCAGTTTGCCACCGATCGCCTGAAATAAATGCTTGGTTGCGGCGATATTCAAACTAATCGTACCTGTTTCCGGTTGGAACATCAGCAATTGACCCAGAGCTTTGCGAATTGGTGGTGTTGGGGGTGTGGCTGCTTTACTCGAATCTTTACACCCGAATTGGGGCGATAATTGTAACTTAAGTTGATCTCCTGCAGGAATAACTTGTACTTGAATATGGCTACCAGGGGGCAAACTACGAGTGAAATTCTCTATTAAACCAGTGAGTACCTGATCCAGCATCATAGGATTACTTACCACTGTTGGGAGTTGCTGGGGTAATACAACATTTAAAGTTAAGTTCCGCCGATGCGCTGCTTGTTCCCAACGGGGAATACTTTGTTGCAACACTTGATCTAAAGACATCGGCGTGAGTTGAGTTTTTGAGGATTTTGCAGAGGCAGTAGTTTCCAGTTCTGCTGCCTTAAACAACAACTCCATCCGGTCAATTTGTTCTGTACACTCGTGATCAATAATTTTCAACCGATTGATCACGCTGGCATCTAAATCTCGCCGCTTCAGCAGCAGACGAGTCATAGTGCGAATAGTTGTTAAAGGCGTGCGGACTTCGTGAGCGAAGGCTTGAAGCAATTCTACATCAGGATTTGGGGATTGGGCATGGGGCATGGGGCATGGGTTATTTTCCTTGTCCTCCTTGTCCCCAACGCCTATTTCCAACTCCTTAGTCTCTTCTGATTCTGTTAGTTCCTGAAGCAACAACTGGCTAAACTGAATCATGATGCGGTAATCTGGTGCTACCGGGGAATACTCTTGTACTAATGCATCCAGACGGGCGAAAAAATCTGGATTAGCAAGCATTACCCTTGCTCCTAGCGATCGCCAGGCTTGCTGTACTACCTCTGGCTCAAAAGAAAATGAAAAGGTTTTTTTACCGTTTTTGTGTGTTGCTAAAACCAGCACTAATCTAAATTTATCTGTAAAAACCAAGCAAAACTGCTCTGTCCCCAGAGGATCGGCAGATAGTAAGGGAAGTACCGATTCATGGGGAGCGATTTCTTCATTTACAGATGCGTTGGCGTAGCCCACCGCAGGCATAGCATCTGGCATCTGAAATGGCATTAGCGCCAAGGGGTTAAATGGTTTGGGCGTAAAAGTTACTGTTTGTAAGCTTTGAGTCAGTTTTGGCTGACTAAATAAGGGTGCGGGTGCAGCTAAAACTAATCCTTGGGTTGTGTCAGGTGAAACAATTGCTAAGGTATTTAATAGCAATTGTTCTGTCGCTGCGAGGCTGACACGCCACTGACGTTCTGCTTTACCAGGTGAACATTCAGCCACACTTGATTGATTTTGGGCCAAGATTTCGCTCAAGCTTGGCAATATCCATTCGTACACAGGTTTTCACCCCTTAATTCAAGAGCGACAGCGTCTAGGGTAGACATTTCACTACTACCTAAGAGGTTATAGCCATTTGTGTACTGGTGAAAGTGGTAGAACCGAACAATTCAGGCGCAATTTCCCCTATCAAAACAATTTTATATCTCCACAATGCCTGTTATTTCGTAAGTGTAGCCCACACTTCGACACCTTTCGGCTTACTTCGGTTTTTGCCTTAAACGTAGTTCAGTTAAGAACTTAGTCTGGTCAGATTAGGACTCTTTCAAGCCCCCGGATTTATCCGTGGGGTTTCTGACTAATTCCGGATTACCCTATACCATCATCCGCCCAGGACGGCTGATTGACGGGCCATATACTTCATACGACCTCAACACACTGCTGAAGGCAAAAACAGGGGGTAAATACGGTGTAGTCGTAGGTAGAGGAGATACACTTTCGGGTGATACCAGCCGGATTGATGTAGCAAATACTTGCGTGGAATGCCTTTTTCACGTCAGTAGTTCTAAGAAAATTTTTGAAATAATCAACCAGGGACAAAGACCACCTGTAATTGATTGGGAAACTCTTTTCTCTAGGCTGGAGTGAGTGCTGAGT
>CAZZZY010000065.1:3701-14620 GCA_964658545.1 uncultured Acetobacteraceae bacterium
CAATGCCCAATTCCCAAGCTTCCGTAGTTTATTAGCTCTAAAGACGGCAAACACCACTCTGACGTTACGGTTCACCCTAATTACTGAAAGTATTAATTCTCATACATTAGACAGAGTGAAGGCAAATCAATCTATGAACCAACTAAAAAAACTATTTAGTTAGTTTAACCGTCCTAAGCAAGGTTCGGGAAACCACCCTTCATGGACTG
Organism: uncultured Acetobacteraceae bacterium; assembly: GCA_964658545.1. GTDB lineage: Bacteria > Cyanobacteriota > Cyanobacteriia > Cyanobacteriales > Nostocaceae > Nostoc. The sequence continues at coordinate 3,911 of CAZZZY010000065.1, forward strand.
GCTACCACTAAGCTTCAGTATATATATCAGCATAGTCTGGAGTTTTTACCCCAGGAAAGCCAAATCAAAGGCATTCATGCTGAATTGGCTGATTTATTGACCCTGTTGGTTCAAAATTTAGTCCCTTTATATTCTCATTCATTCATTTGTAGTTATACGGAGCCAGCACCTAAAATGGCAAAAGTAGTTGGAATTGACTTAGGAACAACGAACTCCTGCGTGGCAGTGATGGAAGGTGGTAAACCCACAGTAATTGCTAATGCTGAAGGTTTTCGGACAACGCCATCAGTAGTCGCGTTTGCGAAAAATGGCGACAACTTGGTTGGCCAAATCGCCAAACGCCAAGCGGTGATGAATCCCGAAAATACGTTTTACTCAGTCAAACGCTTTATCGGACGTCGCTACGACGAAGTGAGTAACGAAGCTACGGAAGTTTCTTACAAAGTCCTCAGCAGCAACGGCAATGTCAAATTAGATTGTCCTGTAGCTGGTAAACCGTTTGCTCCTGAAGAAATTTCTGCAAAAGTTCTTCGCAAACTAGTTGAAGATGCTAGCAAATACCTGGGCGAAACTGTAACCCAAGCTGTAATCACCGTTCCCGCATACTTCAACGACTCTCAACGCCAAGCGACAAAAGACGCTGGTAAAATTGCAGGTATTGAAGTTTTACGGATTATCAACGAGCCTACTGCTGCTTCTCTGGCTTATGGTTTTGACAAAAAGAGTAACGAAACCATTCTCGTATTTGACCTTGGTGGTGGTACCTTCGACGTATCCGTGCTGGAAGTAGGAGATGGAGTTTTTGAAGTACTAGCCACTTCTGGGGACACCCACCTTGGTGGTGACGACTTCGATAAAAAAATAGTTGACTTCTTAGCTGAAAAGTTCAAGAAAGCCGAAGGTATTGACCTGCGGAAAGACAAACAAGCTTTACAACGTCTGACTGAAGCCGCAGAAAAAGCCAAAATAGAGCTTTCTAGCGTTACCCAAGCAGAAATCAACCTGCCATTTATCACCGCTACCCAGGATGGGCCCAAGCACCTGGATACAACCCTGACTCGCGCCCAGTTTGAAGAACTTTGCTCTGACTTAATCGACCGTTGTCGTATCCCTGTGGAAAACGCCCTCCGCGATGCCAAGTTAAGCAAAACCGATATTGATGAGGTGGTGTTAGTCGGTGGTTCTACCCGCATTCCCGCAGTCCAACAGATTGTGAAGCAGGTATTGGGTAAAGACCCCAACCAAAGTGTCAACCCTGATGAAGTCGTAGCAGTTGGTGCAGCCATTCAAGCCGGCGTACTGGCTGGTGATGTAACTGGCATCTTGCTGTTAGACGTAACACCCCTATCTTTAGGTGTTGAAACATTGGGCGGTGTGATGACCAAAATTATCCCCCGCAACACGACAATTCCCACCAAGAAATCGGAAGTCTTCTCCACTGCTGTGGATGGACAAACCAACGTAGAAATTCACGTCCTCCAAGGTGAACGCGAATTCTCTAACGATAACAAGAGTTTGGGAACCTTCCGCCTTGATGGTATTCCTCCTGCACCACGCGGCGTTCCTCAAATTGAAGTGGTGTTCGATATTGACGCTAACGGTATCCTGAACGTCACCGCTAAGGATAAAGGTACTGGTAAAGAACAATCAATCAGTATAACAGGCGCTTCCACTCTGGATAAAAATGACGTTGACCGGATGGTAAGAGAAGCTGAACAAAACGCTTCATCTGATAAAGACCGTCGTGAAAAGATTGAACGCAAGAATCAAGCCGACTCTTTGGCATACCAAGCTGAAAAGCAGTTACAAGAATTGGGTGATAAAGTTCCGGCTACTGACAAGACCAAAGTCGAAGGTTTGGTAAAAGAACTACGGGAAGCGGTTGCTAAAGAAGATGATGAGCAAATCAAAAAGCTGACCCCAGAATTGCAACAAGCCCTATTTGCTGTTGGTAGCAATATCTATCAACAAGCTGGTGGCGGTGCAGCACCTGGCGCTGAACCTCAAGATAGCGGTTCTACACCTAGTTCTGGTAGCGGCGACGATGTAATTGACGCTGATTTTACAGAGAGCAAATAATTTCCTTACTTCTTTTGGGAAGATTATTTTGTCCCACCTTATATTACCCACCCAAGCCAATGCCTGGGTGGGGATTTTTTTGGGAATTAGAAGTTAGGAATTATACCACAATACGCTTGGGTTAGCGTCAAAAACCAAAACTAGCGTAGGTTGGGGAGCCACTTGCTTCTCCCTTGGCGCTAGCCTCTCCCAAAGGGAGAAGCAAGTGGCGTTTGAGGAACGTAGACGGAAAGCGGCTGACCGCAGAACCCAACATTTTCCGGGGTTTGTTGGGTTTCACGACCTTCAGTCTAAAATAACAATATTTTTGAATTTTCTAATAAATTGATCATCTAATCTCAAAGTTGAGATTATTCTGAAAATATTCTAAGTTCCTAACATCTGCAAGTTATGTAAAGTTGCATACAGCCCTCCCTGTTCCAGTAATTGATTGTGACTTCCCTGTTCGATTAATTCGCCACGCTTCAGAACAAAAATCCGGTCTACATTGCGAATCGTAGACAGGCGATGAGCGATAATAATGGCAGTACGTCTGAGTAAAAGCTGGTTTAATGCCTCTTGAACTAAAGCTTCTGTCCCAACATCTAAACTAGCGGTAGCCTCATCTAGTACCAAAATTTGGGGATTGCGAATGGCAGCCCGTGCAAAGGCTAAAAGTTGCTTTTGACCACTAGAAATATTTGTACCTCGTTCTCGAAGTTGAGTGTCATAACCTTGGGGTAGTTCTTCTATAAACTGGGCAATGTTGGTTTCTTCTGCTGCTTGTTGAATCTGTTCAATAGTATAGCCATCTCCTAAAGAAATGTTGCTTTTAACATCGCCAGCAAACAAAAAGCCTTCTTGTAAAATTACTGCCATGTAGCGCCGCAGTTCTGCCTGTGGTACTTCTCGAATATCTATACCATCGATGAGAATGCGTCCTTGGGTGGGTTCGTAGAGGCGGCACAAAAGACGAATAATCGAAGTTTTACCCGCACCTGTAGGGCCGACTAATGCCACTTTTTCACCAGGACGAATGGTGAAATCTAAGTCTTTAATTACGTAGTCATCATTTTTATAAGCAAACCAGACGTGATCAAAACGAATCTCTCCCAGTTCTGGTGGGGAAGTGAGGTCTGGGGATTCTAGATTTGCAACGATCTCGTCTATGTAGCCGAATTTAGCATCAAATATTGAGAAGCGCACATTGATTCGATCGCGGATTTCTATCGGTTCGTCCAATATATCGCCTACACGTTCAATGGCAGTGAAACCAGCTTGAATTACTGTAAATTTTTCCGCAAAATCTCTTAAAGGCTCAAATAATCGCTGGGCATACAAGATAAATGCAGATAAAGTTCCAAAAGTCAAGCTTTTTCCCAACAGTAACCAACCACCCATTAATAAAACACCTGCGATCGCAATTAGTCCAATCCATTCCAAGGTTGCTGAAATAAATGAATCATAAAAGATGGTTTGATCAATTTGCTGAGTGTAGCGATTGTTCGTAGCGCGAAACAATTCGGCATTAAATTTTTCCCTGCGGAACAACTGCACGACGTTAATGCCAAGCACATTTTCTTGTAGCTGTGAGTTGAGGATAGAAAGTTCTTCGCGCCCTTTGTAGTTGGCTTTGCGGTACTTTTGCTGAATGTAAACAATTAACCAGGTAACTGGTAACAACATCAATATCAGCAAACAACTGAGTTGCCATTGGATGGAAAACATTAAACCCAAAATCACCAGCATAGAAAACATATTGGACACAATGCCAATTGCTCCAGTGGAAAAGACATCGCCTAACACTTCCACATCGCTGGTGATTCTGGTGATTAATTTACCTACGGGTGTGCGATCAAAAAACCGTACTGCTAGAGATGTTACGTGCTGGAATAAGTCTTGGCGAATTGCTGCGGTGATTTGTTGCCCTAACTTTTGTACTAAATAACCCTGGTAGCCCGTCAACAAGAGTCGGATTGCGATCGCCACAAACAACAATCCCTCTAGGATATTTAGCCCTTGTGAATCGGGGCGATTCCTGAGAAATTCGTAAGTACTTGGTTCATGGCGAATTAGGGAAATAACTTGGCCAATCAACAGCGGTTGTACAGCATTAGCTAGCGCGATCGGTATGAGTAGGCACATCGATAGCGTTAAGAGTCGTCCGCTACGACGGGCATAAGGTACTAAACGCAAAAACAACCGCCAGTCATTTTCACTCCGACGAGGTTGCGGATAAGATTTTTTGAGGAATTGGTAGATGCTCATCTCACACCCCCAGAAGACCCCCACCAACCCTTCGGGTATGGTGGTGGGAGGAATGAGAGCGAGGAAGGAGCGCTACCCCTGAGTTAAATTGTCGCATGACGGTAACAGACAATGGGGTGGGCAATGAGTGAGTAGTGAATCTTTGGAATATAGTGTAGTGCATTTGTTTCACACGATTTATGAGAAAACTTGGATCGGGAAATAAAGCTTACTTACGGTTATCGATCCGGAAAAAGCCTCAACCCCTTGATTTATCACCATTTCCCATCCCCTTGACACCACTCCCCACCCCTATCCCAGTTATTGATAAATTTGCGTAGCTTTGAGCATGTGGTAGGTAATGATTAGCTGGGTGAGAGCAAGAGGATAACTTTGCAATGTTTCCCCAGTTGTACCAGCAATTTTACCCAGTTCTGGATTACTTTCGCGATCGCAAATATTTCGTAGATGGGGCATATCAGAACAAATAATATGCTCTAGCTTATTCACCTGTTCTAAGGTGGCATGACCATCAACTTCTAAGACATCTACGGGCTTACTCATATCCCTGTCTAGCCCCAGGCGGATGGCTGAGTCAGAATTACCATCGCTAGAGTTGATAATTGGGGTGAAATCTGGATGCGGAATTGTCGGGCGCAGTACCAGTCGGACATTCAGGTGTCCATTGGTTTCATCATCTTCCTCGGTGGATGGATAGAAACTAATGACTATATCAGACCATTGCCGTTGCGGACGGATGAATTGTATTGAGTCTGGTTCGCGCTTTTCTAGTTCCGCTAGCACCTGTTCAGCAGTGTAGCCCCGTTTTTGCGTATCTCGCTTGACTTTCCACTTAGCGCGTACTTCTTCAGGAGGCGCAAGGTAGACTTTAACATCATAAGAATCACGGGCGGCACGAGTAGAATAACCGAGTAATCCCTCAATAATCACGAATTTACCGGGCTTGATATATTGCGGTGGCTCGAATGTGCCTGTTTTATGGCTGTAAACTGGCTTAAGAATTGGCTGTCCTGTGCGTAGCAACGACAGGTGCTGCTGCATAATATCTAAGTAATTGCAATCCGGGTGGAGGGCAGTGATGCCAATTTCTGCACGTTGTTGGCGATCGTAACGGTGGTAATCATCTGTACAAATGATTGTGACATTTTCTGGGCCGAGTGCCTGAGCGATTCCCCGCGTTAGTGTTGTTTTCCCAGCAGCGCTGTCGCCGACAATACCAAGAATTATTGGACGGCTCATCATACCTCCCAGAATAAAAGCTAGTTTAGTAATAAAAATTTCCCTACAATAGTTTTTATTCTAGAAGGGTTTAGCTGAGTAACTCAAACAAAGCCTTGGTATGCAATATCTCTACATATAATTAAGTTCATGCAACATCTACCAATAGCTGTATCAGATACAAAACTCGGAGCGTCTCCAAGAGTTGGGGGTTTCCCCCATGAGCAACTGGCGCGCGACTTCTAGTCCCCCAGGCGAGTAACAATTTAGACTTTTCAAACATCCTCTAAGGAACCTCCAAAAAATAAATTATCAAGTACGAAATGTAGAGGCAATTCATGAGTTATCCCACATTTTTTACTGGCTGTGTAAGTCCTAATTAGTTTTAATGGACTAATGCCCAATGACGGCAGTTGCTCCACTTGGGGAAACCCCAAGACCGCACTGCCTCCCCAATGCCCCAAACTTATGACAACTCAAACAGTAGGACTCGAACAAAACCTCTATGACTATTTACTGTCAGTCTCTCTCCGAGAACCAGAAATTTTAACCCAACTAAGGCAAGAAACAGCCCAGCATCCAGTAGGTAGAATGCAGATTGCTCCTGAACAGGGGCAGTTTTTGGCGTTACTGGTGCAGTTGCTAGGAGCTAAAAAAACTCTGGAAATTGGGGTATTTACAGGTTATAGTTCCCTGGTGGTGGCATTGGCGTTACCGAGGGGAGGTCAGGTCGTAGCCTGTGATGTGAGTGAAGAATTTACAACGATCGCTCGGCACTATTGGCAACAAGCTGGAGTGGCCGATAAAATTCAACTACACATTGCCCCAGCTTTGGAGACTTTGGATCGGTTATTGGCAACAGGAGAGGCGGAAACCTTTGATTTTGCTTTCATCGATGCAGATAAGAGCAACTATGATGCCTATTATGAGCGATCGCTACAATTAGTGCGTCCGGGGGGACTGATTGCCATCGATAATGTCCTCTGGTCAGGCAGGGTTGCCGACCCCCAAGTGCAGGATAATAGAACTAAAAGGATTCGTGCCTTTAATCAAAAGCTACATCAAGACCAGCGAGTTAGTCTTAGTTTAGTGGCGATCGCAGATGGCTTGACTCTGGCACGGGTAGCAACGTAAAGCGGGACAAAATGAAGGTTAGAGAAGTGGTCTAAGATCAATCCAAAGAAAAACCCTGCGCGACAGCGCAAGGTAGAGTATCGTACCTGAATAAATGAAATTAGGAAACTGAATTCTGGCTCCTGACGGAGTGAATTCTTCTTCGGTAATATTCATGACTAGCCCTTTCAAGGTGACTCGAAAAATTTCTTTTTCCTCTCTGTGTTCTCTGCGCCTCTGCGGTTCAAAAGTAATTTATTTAACCGCAGAGGCACAGAGAAGCCAGTGCGCCCTTGCGGGTTCCCCGACTTGTAGCAACTGGCGCGACACAGAGATAAGAGATCATGAAACCAATTCGCAATTCGCAATGACGCTCCTTCGTCGCTAACGCTGCGCTAACGCAATGACGCTCGCGGACTCGCTTTGCGCGTCGCTATCAACCACTCGTACAGAATTCATGCTGAATTCTGACTCCAGAATAGCTGAATTCTTCTTATAAACTATCCTTTGACAGAATAGCAAATTTATGCATAGTTATTCTCTATAATCTTTGCAAGAATTAAGACTTTTTTATCAGAGTTAGTTGATATATACTATCAACTAGTATTAAATGCTTATAGGCTAAGAATAAAACTCTTTTAACAGAAGTCCCCATGCTTGCTACCTTTTTAATCATGTTTCGAGAAGGGGTTGAAGCGGCGTTGATTGTCGGTATCATTGCCAGTTACCTCAAACAAACTGGACGCACTTACTTGATGAAAGCGGTCTGGCTCGGTGTTGTACTCGCAACCCTACTATGTTTAGCTGTTGCTATTATTTTTCAAACCACAAGTGGCGATTTTCCGCAACAAGAACAAGAATTATTTGCATCTGTGATTTCATTGGTTGCTGTGGGGATTCTGACTTGGATGGTATTCTGGATGCGCCGTGCTGCCCGTTCTATTAAAGGCGAATTACAGTCACAAGTTGAAGCTGCCATTCAGTCAGGGGATAAATGGGGCTTGGCGCTGGTGGGAATGTCATTTTTTGCCGTGCTGCGTGAGGGACTAGAAACAGTGGTGTTTCTCCTCGCCAGTTTCCAGCAAAATTTAGGCTTTCAGGTGCCATTAGGGGCATTACTGGGATATGCAGCAGCGATCGCTGTGGGAGCAGGGATTTACCAAGGCGGGATTCGCATCAACCTCAAGCGGTTTTTTCAGTGGACAGGAGCCTTCATTATCCTCGTAGCAGCAGGACTCTTGGCAAGTGCAGTTCGAGCTGCCCATGAAGCAGGAATTTGGAACTTATTCCAAACAGCAGTATTCGATGCCAGCGAAACACTTCCCAATCACAGTCTTTTAGGTTCGATTTTGGCTGGGATTTTTGGCTATAACGATGCTCCCAGTGTGAGCGAAGTTGTTGCCTACTTTGGCTATCTAATTCCCACCATACTGTTGTTCTTTAGAGGCAACTCTAAACGACAGATTGCTGCTAGGCATTAGTCAAGAATTAATGCTTTTGTCCGTTAAATAGATTGTAAAAACTTCAAAAGGATTTGATGCTTATGCAAGCTTGGATATCGAATTTTCGCCGAGTTCATTTTTATGCAACACTCTGTCTGATTTCCTTGACAGTTGGTGCATGTAACTCCAATAATTCTCCTGAGTCGGTGAATGTGTCTCCAGAGGCCAAAGAAGTCAAAGCAGAACAACAAGACTCAGCTAAAAAAATTGCTATCACCGTTACTGATAAAGGCTGTGAAGCAGGACAAATTACAGCAGATGCGGGTAAAACTATTTTTGTCATCAGCAATAAAAGTAGTAATCCCTTAGAGTTTGAAATTCTTTCTGGGGTTAAGGTCATAGGAGAACGTGAGAATATTGCTCCAGGCTTTGTTCAGCAAATGAAAAGCAACTTAACAGAGGGTGAATACGATTTGGTCTGTGGCAAACTTAGCACTCCTAAGAGTAAACTGATCGTCAAAGCAGCATCAGGAACAGATCAAGCAAAAGCTCCCGATTCAAGCCAATTAGCCGCTCCGATTGCTGAGTACAAAGTCTATGTCATTCAAGAAACCAACCAGTTAGTAAAAAATACTAAAACCTTCACCGATGCAGTCATTGCGGGCGATCTCAGTAAAGCCCAAAAATTATATGCTCCAGCTCGTGTCCATTGGGAACGGACTGAACCGGTTGCGGAACTTTTCTCTGACCTAGACAACAGAATGGATGCGCGTGCTGATGACTTTGAAAAGAAAGAAGCTGACCCGAAATTCACCGGCTTTCATCGTCTAGAAAAAGCACTATTCCAAGATAAAACCACCAAAGGCACGAAGCCCATAGCCGAAAAATTGATGAAAGATAGCCTTGAATTGCAAAAGCGGGTCGCTAGTCTCACGATTGAACCAAAGAATATGGTAGGTGGTGCTGCCGACTTGATTGAAGAAGTTGCTAAAACTAAGATATCTGGAGAAGAAGACCGATATAGCCATACTGATCTGTGGGACTTCAACTCCAACGTAGAGGGTTCGCAAAAGATTGTGGAGTTGTTACGGCCTTTAATACAGAAAGCCAACCCAGACTTGCTCAAGCGCATAGATGATAACTTCGCCACAGTCAACCAAGGTCTGACAAAGTACAAAACTACTGATGGTGGTTTTGTTGCCTATGAAAAAGTTAGTGAAACTGACAAGAAGGGCTTGAAAACATCTGTTACCACCCTTGCCGAAGACCTCTCCCAGTTGCGTGGCACCCTGGGAGTTGACTAATTCATTAGTTGTTAATAAAGAGATACCGTTTATGTCCAACCCGGAACAACCGATGTTTCGCGTCACTCCCCGCATGACTCGTCGTGACCTATTAATTGGCATGGCGGCAGCAGGGGGTGTTGCGGCTTTGACTAGCTTGAGCTATCGTACTTTCTTCTCAACCCCAGAAGAGACTACTGAGGAAAAAGTACCCTTCTTTGGTGTTTACCAAGCAGGAATTATCAATCCAACACCTGCTTCGGCTTTGATAGCTGCGTTTGACATTACCGCTAAAAACAAAGCTGATTTGATGCGACTATTTAAAACCCTAACTGAGCGCATCCAGTTTCTCATGGCTGGGGGAACGCCACGCCAAATAGATCCAAAGTTTCCACCCTCCGACTCTGGCGTGTTGGGGATGAAAGTCTTTCCTGATAACCTGACTGTGACAGTAGGAATCGGAGCATCATTATTTGACAACCGCTTTGGCTTAGAGCATCTCAAACCCAAGCACCTCATAACTATGACTAGTTTCCCCAACGATCAACTAGACCCAAACTTGTGTCATGGGGATTTGCTTCTTCAGTTTTGTTCAAATACGGCAGAAACCAACATCCATGCCTTGCGCGATGTGATCAAGAACTTTCCAGACTTGATCACATTGCGTTGGAAAATGGACGGTTTTCTGCCACCCCATACTCTGAAGAAACTCGGCAAAGATACGGTACGTAATTTGTTGGGCTTTAAAGATGGCACGGCCAATTTAGATGCTACTGATAGTAAATTGATGGACAAAATTGTCTGGGTGCAGCCAAATGGTGAAGAACCTGCTTGGACAACAGGCGGAACCTATCAAGTAGTGCGGGTGATTCGCAACTTGGTGGAACATTGGGATCGGACACCGCTTCAGGAACAGCAGACCATTATTGGGCGGAGAAAGGATAGTGGCGCACCTTTAGGAATGCAACAGGAGCATGATATCCCTAACTATCAACAAGACCCCAAAGGAAAACATATTCCTCTCAATGCTCACATCCGTCTAGCAAATCCTCGTAAGTCAGATTCGGGTTTGATCCTCAGAAGAGGTTTCAACTACTCACGCGGATATGATAAAGCTGGACAGTTGGATATGGGTTTGCTATTTGTCTGCTTTCAGGCAAATTTAGAGAGGGGCTTTATCACTATACAGAAACGACTGAATGGAGAGCCGTTGGAAGAATATATCAAACCAGTTGGTGGGGGGTACTTCTTTGTGCTACCAGGGGTTAAAGCTGAGGAAGGATATCTTGGTCAGTCATTACTGGAGGGAACGGGGGTATGAATCAATT
>CAZZZY010000066.1:0-14251 GCA_964658545.1 uncultured Acetobacteraceae bacterium
AGCTTATCCACCTCAAAATAAGCGCAAAACACCCAGAATACAGGCTATTAGCATAGATGCACAAGCAAGCATCGCTCTGACTACAACAGCGATGCTCTCCACATTACAATCCACACTGGCACAACAAACAAACATAGGAAATTTTCGTTGGCTCGTTACTGACAACCTGGCACAGGGGATAGAAGATTCTTGGCAACAACCTGAAATCAATGCGGATACCCTAGCTTTTTTGCAATACACGTCGGGTTCTACAGGCACTCCAAAGGGAGTTATGCTCAGTCATGGCAATCTGCTCCACAATGCTGCCGTGACTTACCAACTCATGGAACATTCTCCCAGCAGCAAATTTGTCTCCTGGCTACCTGTTTACCATGATATGGGGTTGATTGGTGGTATTTTGCAACCTTTGTATGGCGGGTTTGGTTGCATCTTGATGTCCCCAGCATCTTTTTTGCAGCGACCATTGCGCTGGTTACAGGCGATTTCCCACTACAAAGGCACCACGAGTGGGGCGCCCAACTTTGCTTATGACCAGTGTATTCAAAGGATTACCCAACAACAAAAAGAAACTCTCGATTTAAGTAGTTGGAGTGTCGCGTTTAACGGTGCTGAACCAGTCCGACAGGAGATTTTAGAGCGATTTGCTGCATCCTTTGCTGAATGTGGCTTTCGTCCGGAAGCATTTTACCCTTGTTACGGCATGGCGGAAGCAACATTGATGGTTTCCGGTGGGATCAAAACAGCCTTAGCCCAAGTAATAACTGTAGATAAATCTGCACTTTCCCAAAACAAGATAGTCTCAGCAACAGCCCAGAGCAAAGATATCCAAACCTTTGTCAGTTGCGGCCAAACTATTCCTCAACAACAGATAGTTATTGTCAATCCCGAAAAAGGGGACTGCTGTTCACCAGATGAAGTTGGAGAAATCTGGGTATCTGGCCCGAGTGTAGGTCAGGGTTATTGGAATCGTCCTCTGGAAACAGAGCAAACATTCCACGCCTACCTTAAAGATACAGGGAAGAGACAATTTTTACGCACTGGTGACTTGGGCTTTTTGCACAATGGAGAACTCTTCATTACAGGTCGAGTCAAAGATTTAATCATTATTCGAGGTCGCAACCTCTACCCACAAGATATAGAGTTAACTGTAGAATGCAGCCATTTATCATTGCGTTCAGGTAGTGGTGCAGCCTTCTCGGTTGAGATAGAGAAGGAAGAAAGACTGGTAGTGGTGCAGGAATTGGAGTTTCGTGCCAAACCAAATCTTGAGGAAGTTATTGCTGCGATTCGTCAGGCGATCGCAGAAGTATATGATGTGCAAGTATACGCAGTAGTACTAATTAAACCAGCTAGTATTCCCAAAACTTCTAGCGGTAAAATTCAACGCCGAGCAACAAAAGCTAATTTTTTGGCTAACAAGCTGCAAGTTATTAGCCAAAGTATTTTGGATAGTGTAAATGACCTTGAAAACGAGACGAATCTGAGCCGTGAAGCAATTATGGCAACAGCACCAGAAGCACGCCTGCCATTGCTGATATCTTACTTACAAAAACAAATTGCTCAGATATTAAAAGTTGCAGTTTCCCAAGTGAAACCAGAGCAACCACTAAATACCTTGGGACTCGATTCCTTAATAGTCTTCGATCTAAAAAATCGAATTCAGGTAGACTTTGGGGTAACAATATCCGTCGAAGATTTTTTCCAAGATGCTAGTGTCGTTCTGCTAGCAATGCAAATCCTTCCTCAATTAACAACTATAAAACCCTCAGAGCCACCACTACAGCCTATTCCTCGGAATCAAGAACTACCCCTATGTCTGTCCCAAGAACGCTTATGGTTTCTTAACCAGTTAGAACCTCATAACCCCTTCTACAATGTTCCCATTGCAGTATGTTTAACTGGGAGGCTGCATCGGGCAATATTAGAACAAAGTCTTAACGAAGTCGTGCAGCGTCACGAAGCCTTGCGAACTAGCTTTTCAGATGTCAAAGGACGACCAGTTCAGGTGATTACCCCAAATGTGAAGTTGACACTACCAGTTTGGGAATTACCAGAAGCAACTGTGGCTGAAGCTTTGCGCGTCGCCACAGAATTTGCTCAAAAACCCTTTGATTTATCACAGCCGCCACTGCTACGAGTTCAACTTCTGTATCTGAAACCAGAGGAGCATATATTGCTTCTCACCATGCACCACATTATTGCGGATGGTTGGTCTATTGGTATTTTGATTCAAGAACTAGCAGCGATTTACCAAGCTATTTCTCATGGCTTACCCTCATCGCTTCCTGAACTTCCTATCCAGTACGCAGATTTTGCTGATTGGCAGAGAAAATGGCTGCAAGGAGAGATTCTTCATACCCAACTTAATTACTGGAAACAACAGTTAAGTGGTAATATATCAGTACTGCAACTGAGTACAGATAGACCCCGACCAGCTATACAAACCTTCACAGGCAAAAAGCAATTTCTAGCATTTCCGAAAGCTCTAAGTGAGGCAGTAAAAGAATTAAATCAGCGAGAGGGTGTCACTCAGTTTATGACACTCATCGCAGTATTTAAGACGTTGTTGTACTGTTATACAAACCAACAGGAAATTTTAGTTGGTTCGCCTGTTGCAGGTCGCACTAGAGCAGAAACTCAAGGACTAATTGGGTTTTTTATTAATACCCTTGTATTACGTACCAATCTATCTGGTAATCCCAGTTTTCGGATGTTATTAGCACGAGTACGCGAAGTGGCTTTGGGAGCTTATGCTCATCAAGAATTGCCCTTTGAAAAGTTAGTGGAAGAATTACACCCAGAGCGCGACTTAAGCCACAATCCGCTTTTTCAAGTGATGTTTATTCTGCAAAATGCTCCCATTCCATTTATAGAGATTCCAGAGCTAACTTTGCATCCTTTAGAGGTTGATAGCGGTACATCCAAATTTGATTTAAAATTCAGTATTTGGGAAAGTGTAGAAGGTTTTAACGGCTCATTGGAGTACAAAACAGACTTGTTTAATGCTGCTACTATTACGCGAATGATTAAACATTTTGAAATTCTGTTAAGTAACGTTGTTGAGCAGCCAGATATTAGACTGAATGATTTAACTGAAATCCTTTTTGCTTCTGACAACAAACAACAGAAAATTAAAGAGAAAGAACTGGAATATACCTCATTAGAAAAGCTTAAAATGACCAAGCGCAAGTCTATTTATAAAGTATAAAAACGCCAAGAAAAAATCTTAAAATATTGGAGTAGTGTTAATGAATTTAATTCAGTCGTTCAAGAATTTACCTCGTAATTTCAAAAAAATAATTTACCGCAATAATTTAATAAAATTGTCGTCTCTATATAACGATGTTAAATGGAGTGAAAATCATCGATTTGCTCAACATTACCAAAAGCATTTTGCTCCATTGAGGCTGAAAAAACTAAATATACTTGAGATTGGTATAGGGGGTTATGATGACCCAAAAGCTGGAGGTGAGTCCTTAAGAATGTGGAGAAGCTATTTTCCAAAGAGTATGATTTACGGTATTGATATCGTAGATAAAAAGTCATTAGAGTCCAGCCGAATTAAAATATTTCAAGGTAGTCAGGAGGATCAAACTTTCTTAGAAGGAGTTATTGCAAAAACCGGAAAGATGGATATTATAATTGTTGATGGTAGCTCAGTAAATGAGCATCGCATAAAAACATTTAATATTCTCTTCCCATTCTTGACAGATAATGGTATTTATGCAGAGGAAAATACTCATATATCTTATTGGCCAAGTCTGGGAGAAAAATGGTCAAAATTAGGTGAAAAAAGTGTTTTTCTGTCCAATCATGTGAACGTTGGTGGCAGCGTTGATTTAAACGCATCTCACACCATAATGGGTATGTACAAAAGATTAACTGATGGCTTAAACTATCAAGAATTTTTGCATCCTGGGTATTCTCCATCGTATTTTGATCAACATATTGTTGCTATGCACTTTTACCATAACCTAGTAATTACTTACAAAGGAAATAATAACGAAGGTAGCAACATTATTGAGAACAATACATTACAACCGTCTGTTTTAGAAATCCTTGGTGTGAATTCACTAGAAGAGCTAGGTGTAAAATTACCTGAAGTTAATTTACTAAGTAAGCAAGAAATAGATTTAACTACCAATATTGAAAATAAATAAGCTAATGGGTATTTAAGTTGCATAATTAGGGCGGACAAGATGCCCACCCCACAAGATATTCAGCAAATTTTAATATGCAAATTAGATGTGTTTCAGCTTAGTAATGGGTAAATAATAATAACTCTAAAAGAAAGACAAATTATGGACATTTCAGAGTCCCCAAAACTTACCCTCAATGAGTTACGGATGATTAAACGGCAAGGTGTCAATGTTTCGCCAGCCAAATTGATTAAAGCAGTACCTTTAGTACTAGGAAGTTCTCTTCCTTTGGTTATTCAACCTACTTTAGATGGAGTGAATTTAGTTACTTGGGCAGTGAGCAATCGGGATTTGATTACAAATCATCTATTTAAGTATGGGGGAATTTTGTTTCGGAATTTTCAGGTGAAGGACTACCTAGAGTTTGAGCAGTTTATCAAAACCGTGACTGGAGAATTACTAGAATATCGCGATCGCTCTTCACCGCGCAGTCCAATTCAAGGTAATATTTATACTTCAACCGACTATCCTGCCAACTCCAGCATTTTTCTGCACAGCGAACTTTCTTACGCCAAAACCTGGCCGTTAAAGATTTTCTTTTTTTGCATTCAACCTGCACAACAAGGAGGAGAGACACCAATTGCAGACACTCGCAAATTGTTGCAACGGATTGATGGTAAAATTTGCGATCGCTTCACTCAAAAAGGAGTCATGTACGTTCGTAACTTTGGCGACGGCTTTGGCTTACCTTGGCAAACAGTTTTTCAAACAACCAATCCAGCCGAGGTAGAAGCATTTTGTCGTAGCAATGGCATTGAGTTCGAGTGGAAAGAGGGTAATCGCTTGAGAACCCGTCAAGTTCGCCAGGCGGTTGCTACACACCCACAAACAAATGAATTAGTGTGGTTTAATCACGCTGCTTTCTTTCATGTCTCAACTTTGGAAGCAAGCATCCGCGAACCATTATTAGCAGAGTTCCCAGAATCAGATTTGCCCCACAATACTTATTACGGTGATGGTTCAGCAATTGAACCTGCCGTGCTAGATGAAATTCGTGCTGCCTACCAACAAGAAATGGTTATTTTTCCCTGGCAAGCTGGAGATATTTTAATGCTCGATAATATGCTCACAGCACATGGACGGATGCCATTTATGGGAGGGCGAAAAGTTGTAGTGGGAATGGCAGAAGAATTCAGTAATTAAGATATTTAGTGCCAAATATAGAGAATCAAAATGTTAGAAGAAATGCAAGGTTTTCGACTCTCACCCCAGCAAAAACATTTGTGGCAACTACAGGAAATTGACAACATTCCTTATCGTTCCCAATGTGCTGTTTTGATTGAGGGAGATTTAGATGTCAATATCTTAAAATTAGTCTTAGATAAAGTTGCTAATCGCCACGAAATCCTCCGTACAAACTTTCATTGTTTGCCTGGAATGACTATTCCATTGCAGGTAATTGGGAAGCAGGAGATCAATTTGGATAGGACTTACGATTTGAGTAGTTTGACATCTCAAGAGCAAGATGAATCACTGACAGCATTATTTCATCAATTCAGTCAACAGCCTTTTGATTTGGTACAAGGTTCTCCGTTGCGGCTATCTTTAGTAACTTTATCGGCATTCAAGTATGTATTAATTGTGAGCTTACCAGCGCTTTGTGCAGATATTTATACACTGAAAATTTTGGTGCAAGAAATTAGTCAGTCTTATGGAGCTTGGTTACGGGGGGAAGAATTAGATAACGAGCCATTGCAATATGCAGACCTAGCTGAATGGCAAAATGAATTGTTGGAAGGAGCAGAGACAGAAGCTGGGAGAGATTATTGGCAAAAACAGGATATTTCGTCGGATTTGCAAGGATTAAAACTTCCCTTTGGAAAGCAAAATATTGACGAATTAATATTTAAACCGCAAATGCAAAGTTTTGCGATCGCTCCTGAATTAATCAAACATATTGATATAGATAATAATACTTCAACGTCTGAGTTTTTATTGGCTTGTTGGCAGATATTAAATTGGCGGTTAACTAAGCAAGAAAATCTAACAACAGGGATAGCTTTCGCAGGGAGAAAATATCAAGAGCTAGAGACAGTAATCGGGCTATATGCAAAAAATTTACCGTTAGGTATCAATATAGAAACAACATCTAAAATTAAAGATATCATATATAAAAATAACGAATTAATTCAGCAATTAAATAAATTACAAGATTATTTTAACTGGGAACAGATAGCAGGATTAAGACCAAATACCTTACGCTTCTTCCCGCTTTGTTTTGAATTTGAGGAACAGCCAGCGAAGTATATAACTGCTAATATATACTTGACAATTTATCAGCAGTATGCATATAATGAGCGGTTCACATTAAAACTTTCTTGTCTGCGTCAAGATGAGGCATTAACAGCAGCATTACACTACGACTCTAACGTATTCCAGGCAGAAGATATTAAGCGCTTAATAGAGCAATTTCAGACTTTGTTGGCTAGTGCGATCGCTAATCCAGATGCGACAATCAGTGAGTTGGAGGTTCTCAGTCCAATTGAGAGACAACAATTGCTGTGTGAGGTAAATAATAATCAGCGCGATTATCCCAAAACTAAGTGTATTCACCAACTGTTTGAAGAACAAGCACAAAAAACACCTGATAACATTGCCGTTGTCTTTGAAGATGAACAACTCACATATTCACAGTTGAATAAAAAAGTCAATCAACTAGCTCATTACTTGCAGCAACAAGGAGTTAAGCCGGAAGTTGTAGTTGGACTTTGCACAGAGCGATCGCTAGAAATGATAATTGGATTATTAGGAATCCTCAAAGCTGGCGGCGCATACTTACCGCTAGATCCAACTTTGCCACAGGGAAGTTTAAACTTACGCTGGCAAAATATTCAGACAGATATCATCTTGACACAACAGCGCTGGCTAGATATTTTGCCAACAGACGCAACTAAGGTAATCTGTTTAGATAGAGACTGGGAATTTATTGCTCAAAATAAAGATGAGAATCCCAGCAGTAAAGCGACACCTGAGAATCTAGTCTATGTACTATTTACCTCTGGTTCTACAGGTAAACCGAAGGGAGTTGCGATCGCACATCAACAACTTCTTAATTACGTCAATGCCATTATAGATCGCTTAAACTTGCCAGCCAGCATCAATTTCGCCACTGTTTCCACCTTGGCTGCGGACTTGGGTAACACCGTTATTTTCCCTGCTCTTTGTACAGGAGGATGTCTGCATCTGATATCATATGAGCGTGCTACTGACTCAGCAGCCTTGGCAGAATACGGGAGCAAACATCCGATCGATTGTCTTAAAATTGTTCCCTCTCACCTAGCCTCACTTTTAGCCTCTTCTTGGGCTAAGTTAATCTTGCCCCGTCAGCGATTAATCTTGGGTGGTGAAGTTGCTACTTGGCAGTTAATCGAACAGATTCAGCAGTATGCCCCAGATTGCCTAATCTTCAATCACTACGGCCCGACAGAAGCTTGTGTAGGTGTGTGTACCCTAGAGATTGTTCCTGGGCAAGTGGAGCGTCATTTGGCAGCAACAGTCCCCCTTGGTCGGTCAATTGCTAACACCCAAGTATATATCCTAGAAGAACACTATAATCTAGCTCCCATAGGAGTTAAGGGCGAAATCTACATTGGTGGTGCGGGTCTGGCTCGATGCTATCTCAATCAGCCAGACCAAACAGCTTTAAAGTTTATTCCCCATCCCTACAGCGACGTACCGGGAGCGCGACTTTACAAAACTGGTGACTTAGGTCGTTATCTGCCAAACGGCACGATTGAATTTCTTGGTCGCATCGATAACCAAGTTAAAATTCGGGGCTTCCGTATCGAATTGGGCGAAATTGAAGCCGCACTTTCTCAACATCCATCTGTGCGGGAAGTGGTGATTGTAGCACGACAAAATCAATCAGGCGATGCCGAAAGCGGGCTTTGCCAACGCCATTTAGTTGCTTATGTAGTGCCTGATGTCGAAACAGTTTTCCAATATCCAAAATTGGGTGATTTACGTAGCTTTCTACAAGAAAGATTACCCGATTATATGCTGCCCTCTGCCTTTGTGATGCTGAAAGCTTTACCATTGACACCCAATGGTAAGATAGACCGCAATTCTTTACCAGCGCCAGAGCAAGAATTAGAACAAACTTTTGTCGCTCCTCGCAACCCAATTGAGCGGGTTTTAGCTGACATTTGGGCAGAGTGCCTTGATGTGGAGAGGGTAGGCATCCACGATAATTTTTTTGATTTGGGTGGTCACTCGTTGCTAGCTACGCAAGTCATTTACAAAATGCGCGAAGCATTCCAAATAAATTTACCTCTGCGGAGTTTATTTGATGCACCCACAGTTGCGGGAATAGCAGAACGCATTGAAACGACTAAGGATAAAACCGACTGCACACTAGGATTGTCAATTGTCCCCAATGGCCACGAGCGTTATCAACCTTTCCCCCTCACAGACATTCAACAAGCTTACTGGATCGGTCGCAATGTGGCTTTTGAGTTGAGCAATGTAGCAACTCATTCATATAGAGAAATAGAATGTTTTAATTTAGACATAGAAAGATTTACCAAAGCTTGGCGGCGGCTGATTGAGCGTCACGATATGCTGCGGGCAATTGTGCAACCTGATGGACAACAGCGAATCTTACCCCAGGTACCTGCTTATGAAATCAAAGTTTTGGACTTGCGGGGAGAAAGTTCGGAAATAGCAGCTTCTAGGTTAGCGGAAATTTGCGATCGCATGTCTCATCAAGTCCTATCTGTCGAGCAGTGGCCACTTTTTGAAATTTGCGCTACTGTACTAAGCGATCGCAAACTCAGATTACACATCAGTTTTGATTTATTAATTGGTGATGCTTGGAGTTACCAGATTATTGGTCGGGAACTTGCTGAACTGATGCAAAACCTAGACAGCCTCACAACTCCGATTGACCTTTCATTTCGGGACTATGTATTAGCTGAAGTTGCATTGCGAGATTCCCAACTTTACAGCCGCTCATTAGAATATTGGCAAAACCGTCTTGCTACATTCCCGCTATCTCCCGGACTACCTTTAGAAAAAAACTTAGTTGCAGTCACAAACCCTCGTTTCCAACGCCGGACAGGAAAATTAGAGCCAGAAACATGGCAGCAGTTGCAGAATCAGGCAAATCAAGCAGGTATTACACCTTCAGGAATTTTGCTGGCTGCTTATGCAGAAATTCTGACAGTTTGGAGTAAAAACCCCCGATTTACAATCAATTTGACGCTTTTTAATCGTCTGCCTTTGCATCCCCAAATCAATCAGGTTGTGGGAGATTTTACATCCTTAAATTTACTGGCCATCGACAATTCAGGAAAGGATTCCTTTGCAGTTCGAGCTAAACGTATTCAACAACAACTATGGGATGATTTAGACCATCGTTATGTTAGCGGTGTCAGAGTTCTGCGAGAATTAGCCCAGATCCAAGAGCGAAATTTAGGGGCATTAATGCCTGTTGTCTTTACCAGTACTTTATCTCAGGACTCACAAGACCTATCTTCTCCCCTTGATTGGCTGGGAGAAACTGTTTACAGTAGCAGTCAAACACCCCAAGTTTATCTAGACCATGTGGTTTCTGAAGCAGCCGGTGCTTTAGTATTTTACTGGAATGCTGTAGAAGAACTTTTCCCGGTGGGACTCTTGGATGAGATGTTTGCAGCTTACTGTGATTTACTCAAGCGTTTGGCAAATGAAGATGAAATCTGGCAAACTCAGACACGGCAACTACTCCCAGTAACACAGCTAGAACAAATAGCAAGGATCAATGCTACCGAAACACCAATTTTAGAAACCTATAGAGAGCAATTTGGCCACACACCTCTACTCCATACCTTGTTTTTTGACCAGGTGGCTTTACACAAAGATCAAGCCGCCATTATTAGCAACGATCGCACCTTAACTTATCAAGAATTAAGCGATCGCTCTTTACAACTAGCACATCAACTGCATCAGATGGAAACTCGTCCCAACCAGCTGATAGCAATAGTTATGGATAAAGGATGGGAACAAATTGTTGCCACTTTGAGCATTCTTGCCTGTGGTGCTGCCTACGTACCCATCGATCCTGGACTTCCTACACAACGCCGTTGGCATCTACTCCAAGAAGCAGAAGTTAAAGTAATTATCACCCAATCGTGGCTTGACTCTGCCTTAGAATGGCCAGATGCGATCGCCCGCATCTGTGCAGATACCTTAGAACTTTCTGCCTCTTTATCCCAACCCCTCTTTGATTTCTCCCCAACCTCATTAGCCTACATCATCTACACATCTGGCTCTACGGGAATACCAAAAGGGGTGATGATTGACCATCAAGGCGCTGTTAATACCATCCTCGACATTAACCAGCGTTTTCATGCCAAATCAACAGACCGAGTTATTGCCCTATCATCTCTAAGCTTTGACCTGTCTGTATATGATATCTTTGGCACCTTAGCTGCTGGCGGCACGATTGTTATTCCTGATGCCGATGCCGCCCGGAACCCAGAACACTGGGTAGAATTGCTTGTTAAACACCAAGTTACCATCTGGAACTCTGTACCAGCTTTAATGCAGATGTTATTAGAGTATGCAGGTAGTCGCAAAGAAATTCTACCTACTTCCTTACGCTTGGTGTTGCTAAGTGGAGATTGGTTGCCACTGACTTTAGCAACACAAATCCGAGCAATTTGGGAGAACGCGCAAGTATTGAGTTTAGGTGGTGCTACAGAAGCTTCGATCTGGTCGATTTCCTACCCAATTACATCCGTTAACCCGACCTGGAAAAGCATTCCCTACGGTCGTCCAATGGCAAATCAGCGATTTTATGTACTCAATGAAGCACTAGACCAGTGTCCTGCATGGGTTCCTGGGCAACTGTATATTGGTGGTATTGGACTAGCTCAGGGTTATTGGAAAAATCCAGAAAAGACCAATACCAGTTTTATCATTAATCCCCAAACACAAGAGCGATTGTATAAAACTGGTGACTTAGGGCGATACTTACCCGATGGCAATATTGAGTTTTTAGGACGCGAGGATTTCCAAGTCAAAATCAATGGCTATCGCATTGAACTGGGTGAAATTGAAGCTGTCTTGCAACAACATCCAACGATTAAAGAAGTAGTAGTCAACGCCTTTGGAGAGTCAGGAAAAAATCAGCAATTGATAGCTTATATTGTTCTCGACCAAATAAAATCTCCTGTAAATTTCCATTCAACCTTACAAAACTTCTTGCAGCAGAAGCTACCAGATTACATGGTACCTTCTATATATATACCCCTAGATGTTTTACCTCTTACATCTAATGGTAAAGTAGACCGTTCTTCTCTACCTATACCAGAAAATCTTTGTCCCCAGATAGATAAGATTGAGGCAATTCCTACGACTGAGGTTGAACGATTCATTGCTAATCTTTGGCAAGATTTGCTTGGAGTTAGACAAGTGAGTATTTACGATAACTTCTTTGAATTGGGTGGTAATTCTCTCACCGCGACGCAACTTGCAACTCGCATCCGAAACAAGTTTGGTGTAGATTTACCCTTAATGAAAGTGTTCACATCTCCCACCCTCAAAGATTTGTCTGAGACTTTGGAAGGGAATATTGTTTCTAAAGCATCTGAAAAAGCGCGTGTTATCCCTGGGCGATCGCAGTCTAATTTCCTGTCCCTATCCTTTGCACAGCAGCGTCTTTGGTTCCTCGAACAATTACAACCTGGTAGTGCTATCTACAACTTATCGGCAGCAGTGCAGTTGACTGGTAGCCTGAATGTAATTGCCTTAGAGCAAAGCGTGAATGAAATTATCAAGCGTCATGAAATATTGCGAACCACCTTTAGTAAGCTGAATGGGCAGACAGTTCAAGAAATTCATGACAAATACGATTTGAAATTAGCGATCGTCGATTTAACAACAATCCAAAATTCAGCTTCAGAAATCGTCGAAAATTTGATTATTGAAGAGCAGCAAACACCATTCGATTTAAGTAATAGGCCGTTATTACGAGCTAGTTTACTAAAATTGGCAAAAACCGAACATATCTTGTTGTTCACAATGCACCACATCGTTTCTGATGGTTGGTCAATGGGTGTAATTACCCAAGAAATCATCCCTTTGTATACAGCGTTTGCGACTGGAGAGGTTGCGACACTCCCAGATTTACCTATTCAGTATGCAGACTTTGCTGTGTGGCAAAGACAGTGGTTACAAGGAGAGGTACTAGAAACTCAACTCGCCTACTGGAAGCAACAATTGGGGAATAACCTCCCTGTAATGCAATTATCAGATCGTCCACGCGCAGACATTAAAACTCGTCGGGGTGGTTCTCAATCTTTTGTAATTCCTTCTCAAGAGTCCTTAGCACTGCAAATCCTCTCACGCCAGCAGGGTGTCACCTTATTTATGACCTTGCTAGCAGGATTTCAGGTGTTACTACAACGCTACACCAATCAAGATGACATTGTTGTTGGCACTGATGTCGCTAACCGTAACTTAGCTGAAACTGAGTTATTGATTGGCTTTTTTGTAAATCTGCTTGTTTTACGCACCGACTTGAGTGGAAATCCAACTTTTCGGGAGTTGCTTGGGCGAGTGCGTCAAGTAGCATTAGGAGCTTATGCTCATCAAGACCTGCCTTTTGAGGAATTAGTAAAAGCTCTACAACCTGAGCGGAATTTAAGCAACACTCCGCCACTATTTCAGGTATTGTTTGTCCTCCAAAATGCTCCCATGCCACCTTTGGAATTACCAGGACTGACCTTAAAATTGTTGGAAATTGAACACCAAGTGACTAGGTTTGATTTAGCGTTATTTATCACCGAAACAGAGCAAGGAATTTCCGGTAAGTGGCAATACAACTCTGACTTATTTGATGCCACCACTATCACTCGCATGACTGGTCACTTCCAGACACTTATTAACAGTATAATTTCACAGCCAGATGCTCGAATTGGTAGCTTAGAAATGCTTACTGAACCTGAAAGAAAACAACAAGTCATACAAAAAAAAGAGCGCAAAACCTTTAATCAGAAAAAGTTGCTCGGCATTACTCCCAAGGCTGTTAGCTTGTTACCAGAAAGATTGGTAAAAACTAATTATTTGCAACCAGAGCAAACATTTCCTCTCGTAATTCAACCTGCTACTGACGATATTGATTTGGTAGCTTGGGCTAAAAATAACCAGGAGTTTCTCCAGACAGAATTATTAAAGCATGGAGCAGTCTTATTTCGGGGTTTCAATGTAGAGTCCGTCTCAGAATTTGAAAATTTTGCTCAGGCAATTTCTCCAGACTTGTTTGGTGATTATGGTGATTTACCTCGGGCTGGAGAAGGTGGTAAAGTTTATGCTTCTACCCCTTATCCACCTGATAAAGCAATCCTTTTTCATAATGAAAGCTCTCATTTACATCAGTGGCCTCTGAAAATTTGGTTTTTCTGCGTGCAACCAGCCCAACAAGGTGGAGAAACGCCGATTATCGACTGCCGAAAAGCTTATAAAATCATCAATACTCAGTTGCGAGAAAGATTAGATAGAAAACAATTAATGTATGTCCGTCACTACACTAATGGTCTGGATGTTAGCTGGCAAAATTTCTTTCGTACCGATGAAAAATCTACCGTAGAAAATTATTGTCGTTATGCTAAAATAGATTTTGAATGGTATGATGATAACAGTCTAATTACACGCCAAGTTCGTCCAGCTTTAGCAGTACACCCAAAAACGAATGAACCTGTATTTTTTAATCAAATTCAGTTACACCATATAGCGTATTTAGATACAGAAGTTCGAGAATCTTTATTGTCTACCTTTGGAGATAAAAAGCTACCGCGTAATGTTTATTACGGAGATGGTACTCCTATAGAAGACTCAGCTATTGCAGAAATACATGAGGTTTATCAGCAGTCTCAGACTAGCTTTACTTGGCAAAAAAGCGATATCTTGATGTTAGATAATATGCTGACTGCCCACGGACGAAATCCCTATACAGGTGATCGCAAAGTTGTTGTAGCAATAGCAGAAATGACCCAGTAAATGCAATTAATAAGTTGGTAATAATTCAGGAGTCAGGATTTTTAACATAGAAATAAATTTCAGGCAATTGG
>CAZZZY010000067.1:0-14197 GCA_964658545.1 uncultured Acetobacteraceae bacterium
TCAAAGTCTCTCTCCTTTTAGGAGAGAGATTTAGAGAGAGGTTTTCCAGATACCGATGAATTGTCAGAACTGATACTACGTATAGACGTAGGGGTCTTAAACCCTTGATTTTACGATAAACAAAAAACTTACAGCGATTTTCAGGTAAATGAACCACAAATAGACCTCACTTCCATTCCTCTCTCCTACGTTCGCGTAGCGGCACGAAGTGCACAGAGAGGCTTTGATTTTCTCCCCTTCCTTGTAGGGAAGGGGCTGGGGGTTAGGTCTCATAATTGTGGTCTAAATACATAAGGATATTCAGTACTTAGTATGCTAAATCAATCTGCTAAAAAGCTTAAAATCTTGCTGTACAAGAAAAACAGGCATTATTTTTAACGTTTTAGGCTTTTCTAAGGACTTAGGCGTTCTAAGCTTGATTTTAAAGTCTAATTTTGATGTTTAACTAATAATTTGGCATAACAAGTACTGAAGAACCATTTATTTATGAAAATTAAAAAAATGAATAAGGGGTTTATCCCAAAAGTAATTGATGAACTGCAAGCAGAGTAAAGTTCCCCCGAACTTAGGAACTGCTACCGATCAAGTACTTCCACAATCCTCCAGATACTTGTGGAGCAAGATCATCAGTTCATTAAACTATTGGTGAACTTATGGGATTTGGCTTCTTCACTAGAGCGCAAGTGCTTGGAGATCCTTAGTGCTTTAGCGATTTATATTCCCTATAAATCAAGAATATCATACATCTGGCCGATTTACTTGCGCTGGACAATTAATTTACAAACAGTATTCGTGCTTACAATTAGTCATCACGAATTTTATTGGCTCTTTCCAATGTCTCATCTCTCATTTTCTAGTGAGACATATTATGGTGAGGATTCATTTCTGTTCCAGGTTGGTTTTGCTGTATGCCAATTGGATTGAGTTGCATCAAACTCATATTAACTCTCCCAAAGGCTATCAGTCCCATTGAGATCATTCCGGCACTGAATAACCCCATTGAAACTAATCCAATAGACACCACGCCCATTGGTACTAGTCCAATTGAAATCAACCCGTGGGGAATAGCGCCAATCGAAATTAACCCATGAGGGGAGATGCCAATCGATAATAAAGCATCATGCGGTGCGATACCGATGGATAGCAGCTTTAATTTCTTTCGCTTATTTTGTCCGTCGGCCATACAAGCTAAATTCAAATAGACGCACCTAAGAATGCTAAATAACTCATTAATATCTGTCAAAAGACAAAGCGTCATACTTGACACTATCTGATATGTACAAAAAAAGTACAAATTCTGCCAGATATGAATTTGCATTTATTCAAGCTTAGGGTTATCTACATCCATTGTTTGTGTGGCTTTAAACCAAGTATCGCAGTCATGAAGCTGAAACCAATCATTGCTCAAATTGGTATTACCTATTCTCCATAATGTGTGCCTGCCACTTTCCCTCCCCACGTCTCTCCCCCTCCTCCTCGGCAATGTATCGATTATGGTGATTGCTGTGATTAAAGAGTCCCCAGCAATTTATAGTGGGAGTTGTCTGTAAATCCTTAAGCAATTGTGAAAGCGATTACTCTTGTTGGTTCCACGGGTTCTATTGGTACTCAGACTTTAGATATCGTCACCCAGTACCCAGATCAGTTTCGGATTGTGGGATTAGCAGCTGGGAACAATGTAGAGATGTTGGCTGCTCAAATTCGGCAGTTTCGACCGAAAATAGCAGCAATTTGCTCAGAAGATAAATTACCAGCGCTCAAAGAAGCTATCATTGACCTCGATCCCCAACCGATTCTACTGGCAGGTGAGGCCGGGGTGATAGAAGTCGCTCGCTATGGTGATGCTCAAACTGTCGTCACTGGAATCGTTGGTTGTGCTGGTTTGCTACCCACGATCGCAGCGATTGAAGCTGGTAAAGATATTGCCTTAGCAAACAAAGAAACCCTGATTGCTGGGGCCCCTGTGGTTCTACCCCTAGTCGAAAAACATGGTGTAAAATTACTCCCTGCCGATTCCGAACATTCGGCAATCTTTCAATGTCTCCAAGGTGTGCCAAAGGACGGCTTGCGGAAAATATTGCTCACTGCATCTGGTGGGGCTTTCCGAGACTGGGATGTAGAAAAGTTAGCAGATGTAACCGTTGCTGATGCCTTGAAGCATCCTAATTGGTCAATGGGGCGGAAAATCACAGTAGATTCTGCTACTTTGATGAATAAAGGACTGGAAGTAATTGAGGCTCACTTTCTGTTTGGTCTGGATTATGACAATATCGAAATTGTCATTCATCCCCAAAGCATTATTCACTCACTGATTGAACTGCAAGATACTTCCGTTTTAGCCCAACTCGGTTGGCCAGATATGCGCTTACCTTTACTGTATGCTCTATCTTGGCCCGATCGCATCTATACAAACTGGGAACGACTAGATTTAGTCAAAGCTGGAAGTTTAACCTTCCGTGAACCAGATCACCAAAAGTATCCTTGTATGCAGTTAGCTTATGCTGTGGGTAAAGCTGGTGGTTCGATGCCAGCTGTGTTAAATGCTGCAAATGAGCAAGCTGTGGCTTTGTTTTTAGAAGAAAAAATTCGGTTTCTAGATATTCCCCGGTGTATCGAATCGGTGTGCGATCGCCATCAAAATGATAACCGTGTAAATCCTTCTTTAGATGACATTTTGGCAGCAGATAAATGGGCAAGACAAGAAGTTTTAACCGCGACTGAAAAGTTAGAAACTCACTCGCAGATGATTTCTCTGCGATAAAGACCTTAATTTAGATACTCAAAAGAGAGATTTTCTGGTTTTTGATCAATTCTTGTTTAGCCTTCACCGTTAGGCTGAAGGCTAACGGCTAAATCCCGCTGCGGTAAGTAACCTCCAGCATAGCTCGCTGCCTCTTACTTTTTGAATATATCTTTTCAAAAGGATACAGCAGGTTGCAAGTAACTCAAAATTCAGAGATTTCCTCAAAACCCCTAGCTCTTTGTACTTCATGCAAAGGAAAACTGCTGTAACTATTGGATATTGTAATTATTAATACGAAAATATCAATATAAAAAATCTTTTCAGAATTCTGCCAAATTGCCAGATAAGTAGACTCTTATGAGAATTATTGTCTCATTTTCAGGTACTATAGATACTGACACGGCTAGACAAAACATCTTATTTAGTATCTCTTCTAAATTAGGTCTAATACAGGGCTATTTCATTCTCATTTAGCCCGCCTCAGAATAAATTCTGAGTCTAATAGCGAAAGTCGTCTAAAGACGACTGAGAAAAGATTATAGTCCGTTTTAACGGACTTTAGCTATTAGCCCCGAACTTTAGTTCTGGGCGGTTTATGTCTAGAACGAAATAGCCCTGAGTCTAATAGCTTTAGCACTAATAATTTTCACTTCAGATAAAAATTTACCCTTTCTGAACAAATACCTGATCGGGCAAGGGCTATTATTAAGGAATTTTATTATGATTGCTACGTTGATTGTAGCTTGGATTGTCTTCATAATATTGTGGAAATTGTTGAAAGCAACCGTAAGTAGTGCATTAACTATTGCCGCAATTCTTATTTTATTAAACATCGGTTTTGGCATTACTCCACAAGATATTTGGCATCATATAATGCAGTTTACTCAAACTCTATCAAAGATCCAAAGCAGCAAGTAAAAAATTAAAAATTGACCGAAACAGTGCTGAGTAAAAAAGTAAAATCAATGGCACTCAGCACAAAAATACAATAAAATCCTAGTTCGTAGTGAGCGATTCATCGCTCATAGCGCTGCTTATCAGTACTAAAGTCCTGACTACAAACTTTGATTTATTTACGGCTACCTGCTGATAATGTTTATTTGTTATTTAATGCTGAAATTTTAGCCAATGCATCTTTAACACTCGCCGGTAACTGACGCATAATCTTGCCTCTTTCGCTATCTAAAGCTACTAAAGTGACCTTAGCAGTGACGTATAATTCTTGTCCATCACTCGAGACAATGGCATAATCCCAATTGATTCGGACACCAGTCACCTCAGCCATGCGCGTTTTTACCACCACTGCTATACCCAATCGAATTGAATGGTGATAGCGCACCGACAGTTCTACAACTGGTAAATCGCAACCTATAGCTACTAAATCAGCAAATTCAATCCCTATAGATCGCAAGCATTCAATCCGCGCTTCTTCCATCCAAGCTACATAAGAACCATGCCAGACAATACCTGCATAGTCAGTGTGGTGGGGTTGTACTCTGACAGGATATTCAAACCAATTCCCAAATTCATGACTTGATGGATTGTCAAGGGCGCTGGTTGGTGGTAGTTTTGGTTGGCTGGTTTTTTGTTCTGACATCTTCAAATTTCCAAATTATTGAATACCATAAAAATTAATGTAACCGTTCAGGGAGTATCAGGGTAATTTCTTAGAGGAATGAGTAGGGAGCAATGCCTGCGGCGGTAAACTACGCTTCTCTATTTTCAAGCAAGAAAAGTGCAGGGAGTAGGGGCGATGCGATTTTCTTAGAGGATGAGGGGCGACAACGACCGTGTCTGTGCAGACTTTGTGGGTCAACCCGAATCACGCTCCTTTGAGAAATCCAAAAAAGCCATCGCTCAAAAGCCCTGAACCATGCTTGAGGGAACGAGGGGATGTCCGCAGAGTTAGAAACTACGAGTAAGTTGGGGGTGCGATCGCAGATCATCCTTGGGTCAACACCAGAGTTGTGGTAAAGGTCGAGAGTGTCAACAATGGGCTTGATAAAATCAGCAAAATCGCCATCTTTAAAAGTTTCGTCCCAGTTGTCTGTATAAAAGAGCGCTTTGGTATGGTAAAAACAGGTTTGATTCAGGATAGCATTTTCTGAGGCGACCCCTATAATTAAGAGGAAAAACAAAATGACGACACAGACTTCCCTTGGCGGCAGCTTCACACTCCTTAATACATCGATGACCTTGAACCGCATGGGCTATGGCGCGATGCAACTTGCTGGTCCAGAGGTGTGGGGGCCGCCGCGTGACGTTGACGGTGCGGTTGCCCTTCTGCGAGAGGCCGTTGCGTCCGGCGTAAACCATATCGATACCAGCGACTTTTACGGCCCCCATGTAACCAACCAGATTATCAAGCAGGCGCTTCATCCCTATTCGGATAACCTGGTGATCGTCACTAAGGTGGGCGCTCGCCGAGAAGCAGACAAGTCTTGGCATCCTGCTCTTTCGCTACAGGAACTGATCGACGCTGTTCATGACAATCTCCGAAATCTTGGGGTCGATAAGCTTGATGTCGTCAACCTGCGGGTCGGGTCACGCTTGACACCCGAGGGGGAATCCATCGAAGAACCGTTCACTGTGCTTGCGGAACTCAAAAGTCAGGGACTGATTAGCCATCTTGGTCTAAGCAACGTCAGTCCGGCGCAGTTGGCTGAGTGCCAGAAGATTTCGGAGATCGTCTGCGTGCAAAATATGTATAATATAGCATATCGAAATGACGATGACTTCATTGATGACCTTGCGAAGCAAGGCATAGCCTATGTGCCGTTCTTCCCTCTGGGAGGGTTCAGTCCGTTACAGTCGTCGGCGCTCGACGCAGCAGCAGCGTCACTTCAGACCACGCCAATGCAGGTCGCGCTTGCGTGGCTTCTTCAGCGCTCGCCCAATATCCTACTGATCCCCGGCACATCTTCTATCGAACATCTGAGTGATAATCTCAAAGCTGGGACGCTACAACTTTCTCCCGAAATACTCGCAGATCTCGACTCAATCGGCGACGCAATTGCCAAATCCGACAAAGAAGAGGCAAACCAAAAGCTAAGGCCGGAATGAAAGCCATGTAATAGTAAGAATTTTAAAAGTCAAGTATTACTTGGTTACGTAAAGATTCGGTTATGGAATCTTGGCACTGGACAACGACTCCACAATATTTCTGGGCTTACCTTTGAGGTCACGAAGGGTTTTAGTTGCTGGGTTGGGATGTGCAATCAGACACCAGGGGTCTTTCTGACAAACTGCTGCGACTGTGATTTTGGGAACACTTTGTGCTATGACGTTCACGGCATCAATACCATAACCCATCAATAAATCTACCGCACCCCCCATCAAAAATTGAGTACCACTAGGAACCTGCGGTCAACCATTTTGATAGTGACATCTAAACCGTGGTCTTTGTAAATACCAGTGCTGATCGCTTGGTAAAATCCGCCGTGTTCTGCTTGTGCTATCCAGTTTGTACCAAAGGTAACTTTATCCAACCGAGATTGCTACTTGACGGTTGGTTGCTGTTAGTACAAGCAGCAAAAACGCTGCTACCAATGCAGATAGAACCCTATGTAATAAAATTGCGGCGACTAAGACGATGAATTGCTGGTGATCAGGGTGATGACGGATTCATAAAACAGTATAATCTCTCTCCTATCTGCCTTTGTAGCTGAATCTAAATGTACATTCTAGAATCAACTTTTGATTCACTAGCGAATAGGGCTGAATTTCTAAAGCGCGTTGAAAAGCTCGGATAGCTTGACCATACTCTCCTAGCGCCGCATAACACAAACCCATACCATGAAGCGCCCCAAAATGTATCGAATTTATCTGCACAACCATCTGACAATCTACCAGAGATTTTTGATAATCACCAATACTGTAATACAGGAAAGCACGACGATTCCAGGCTTCGGCAAAATCTGGCTGGTCGTTGATTAGTGCTGTCAGGGCTGTTTCGGCTTCAGCAATTTCACCTGCATCCAGTAACTTTTGACTGCGGTCAATTATTTCCAGCCCATAGATTCCCTTTTGCTGAAACCAGATCCGCCAGATTTTTCTAGTTGCCTTGTCCCGGACTGTAGCATCTGGGTTTTTCAACTCTTCAAGTAAGGAATTGATAGATAAAGAATCCATGAATTTGAAATCAGTGAATATACCTTTATATTAACTTTCTCACAAAATATATCTACTGAGTCATTTTTAAAGTCATCTTTAAATTTGCACTGATTAATTGCTATTTATGAATTTCCTGTGTGATTTATTGTATTCAGCAATATGACTAATACCACACTCGATATTTAGAGTCATAAATATAAAAAAATATCCCTAAAAAATAATGACTATGCCAGTTTGGGGTTTATCAGGAATTGCCAAACGCTTTGGCATTGCATAAGCATAGTTGCATCACGCTTTATTTGAGCAAACTAGTTCCAAAATTGACGAAGCGATCGCATTTGAAGGTATTTTGCCGCCAATTGTCGGTGATATCGCTGCGATCGCTGATTCTAACAAAGCCTTAGCTGTGGGGGTTTCTGATCAATGCAATGGTTCGGACGTGTTTTGCTGAGATATATGCACCTATCTGCTTACTTGCCGCACCGAGAGGTATCGAGCGTTTTTGTGAGGTACATACTAATGTGTTGTTGTATACCACGCCATTTTTGAACTGATTCATGGGGTTCTCCCTCCCTGCTCCCTTTCCTGTTTTTTGACCACTTGGATGAACATAACTATATTATTCCTGGGTTGGAAGTGCAAGCGATCGCTTATTTGGCACAAAATAAGCTGATTACCCTTATAGCTACCATCTTGCGGAAAACCCCGGAACAATAGGACAAACTTAATCATAAATTTTTCAATAATTTCTATATTTTTGTAACTCACCTAGCTAGCCATACTAGGTCTAATGCTTATCTTTAGGACTTTTGCGGCTTACCTCGCAAACTCAGTTGTTACCTTGACTAATCGACGAGGTTAAGAGAGACTAACTAAATACTGATGTGTGTACTTATAAAATAATAAGTTTTGTAAAGATTATGAGATATATATGTTGAAAGATGGAACATTAGTTAACAAATGGTAAGTTTGTATCTGAAAGTAAAAATGTTCCTACGGCTATATTTGTAGCCTTCTGCTAAGGCAGTACAATTCAAGCGTACTTATCGTGGTTGGCCAAGAGCATGGAGACATTAGAGTTCATAATCTATCCAGACGGTCGGGTACAAGAGAAAGTCACTGGCATTGTAGGTGCTTCTTGCGCTGAGGTTACAGCAGCAATAGAGGCACAGTTGGGGCAAGTACTTAATCATGAGCCAACCTCAGAATATTTCGCCGCGGAGGTGCAGCAATCTAATGTGGCGAATACACACACCACTTACAGCAATTGGTAAGTTTTCACAGTAGTTTAGTGTTATTAATTCACAACCACCATGTCACACTTTAGCCAAATTAAGACTCAAATCCGTAACATTGATTCTTTGAAAGATGCTTTGACTGAATTGGGCGTAGACTGGAAACCCGGCCCACGCGAAGTCCGTGGCTATCGCGGTCAAACCCATCCTGCCGAAGTGACTATTGAGCAGGAAAATGGCTACGACATTGGCTTTAGATGGAATGGTAAGGAATATGAACTGGTGGCTGATTTGCAATATTGGCAGCAAAACCTGTCCGTAGACGGGTTTTTGCGCCAGGTAACACAGCGCTATGCTTATCAAACAGTTGTGAAAGAAACCGCTCGTGTTGGTTTTCAAGTCTCTGAACAACAAAAAAATGAAGATGGTTCCATTCGCCTGGTAGTACAGCGCTGGAGTGCGTAATGGCTGATTTTCTGCCGTCGCCGGAAGAAGAAAAAGACAACCGTTCCGGTTTGGAACCAGAATTAGGGGGTTTTTTACGCGATACCCCAGAACGTTCTGGTTTAGAACCGGAATTGGGCGGTTTGCTGCGCCAAAATGGTGTTTATGTTGACGAAATCACCTGTATTGGTTGCAAGCATTGCGCTCATGTTGCGCGTAACACCTTTTATATTGAACCAGATTACGGGCGATCGCGCGTGGTTCGGCAAGATGGGGACGCTGAGGAAATTATCCAAGAAGCAATTGACACTTGTCCAGTTGATTGCATTCACTGGGTTGATTACACTGAACTGAAAAAGTTAGAAGAAGAGCGCAAATATCAGGTGATTCCTGTAGTGGGTTATCCGGTAGAACAGGCAGTTGGTGCTAGCGAACGCCGGCGTAAAAAGCAAAAGTTAAAGACCAAAAAATCCCGTTATTAAGATAAAAACGTTAAATCAATATAATAAAGGACTGGTATATCCAGTCCTTTTGTTTTTCATCTTATAGTTAATTTCTGATGTGTAGATCGCATCAAATGGAAAAAGGCAGTATTCTTTGATATTTCTAAAAGAGCTTTAACGAACCGCCAAGGCGCAGAGAAGCCAGTGCGCCCTTGCGGGTTCCCCGACTTGTAGCAACTGGCGCGACGCAGAGACAAGAAAGAGATGCTTAACCCAAGCGTATTGGCATATACTGGGCGGGCTTTTCGGCCCATCCCACAAGAGTTATGCTTAATTCGATTATGCAAATTAGATGTTTTTTAGCTTAATTACTCCCCATTCTCCCTAACTCTACTCCTGACGATTAGCTCTTTCTTGGGGAATAATTTCTGTTACTACCCTACCGCTAGAACTACCGCCTTTGACTAGAATATTTTCTGTTTGCAGATTACCAAAAGCTGTTTCACCCGTAAAATTTAACGGCGGGTCAACTTGCCGATACAGCACATTTCCTTGAGCTTCAACTAACTTATTGTCTAAATGCCAAGTTAATGAATTAGATTTCAAAGACTGATGACGCTGGCCAATGGCGTTGACGTTACCTGTTAAATAAACTGTTTTTTGCGGTACTTCCATTTCACCACGATTGGCAGTAACGGTAAAGTTTTCGACACGTTGGAACATCTGCACGGGAGAATTTGTAGTAACAGTCTCTGCGTTCATGTTCCAGGTCATGGAGTTACTAGCTATTTGCACTGGTGGGTCTTGTAATTCTAATTGAGCATTCTTTTCAATAGTGGCAATTTTTGTTTTTAAGTTGACTTCGGCAGAATTTCCCTTACCGCGATCGCTAATTTTATTATCTTTGTAGCGATCAATTTGGATGGGGCGATCGCCAATCAGTTTTTGTTCTTTAATATTCCAGATTAAATGCTCAGTTCTGATTTGCATCTGGGGATCAGTGGAATTGGCTACTACCCCTCCAGAAAATTCCATGCGCTGTTCGCGGGTTTTAACTCGCGCTTCCTGCGCCACTGCTTGTAGTTGTTTATGGGTGCCGTTCATATGGTCACGGACAATCAACAAATCTTCTTGGGGTCGCCATTCTAATTCATTGCCTTGCAATTCAACACCATTATTAGGGTCTACGGCAAATATCTTACCTTTAAGAAACAACTGCTTCCCATTTTGTTGAATATCTGCGACATCTGCCTTGATTTGGTAAACTACTTTGCCATCTTGATATAGTTCACCATAAGGACTTTCAGCCTGACCAATTTGTTTTTCTTTGGTGTATTTTGCAGTTTTTGCTCTAACTTTCCAAATCGGTCGTCCTACTTCATCTGCTTGTTCTAGGGTGACATCAAAGAAAGTCAGATTATTATCTTGGTTTGATGAATCCGCAGGATTTTGCCCAGAAGCTGTGGGAGATTTTCCCCCACAGCTTACTAAACCAAATATCAAGAAAAAAATCAAAGAGAAAAGAAGGAAGGGAGGAGTGGGGGAGTAATTTTGAATTTTTTTCTCTCCCTGTCTCCCCTTTTGATGAAATTGATACGCCATTATTCTTGGATTTCTAGGTGTCCATCACTAGTTCTGGGGTCTTCCAAAAAACCGATACCAGATAACGGTCGGTATGGATAGCTTTGGCGAGGGGTTTTTTGAATATCTTCTTTGATGGCTTCTAGATCGATGTAGCGATCGCTGACATTAATTAAGCTGTCGCTGGTCATCGAACGCAAACTTACCACTTCTACCCGCACGCCACGATAGCTGACTGAATTGACTGCATAGGCCAAATCCCCATCACCGCTGACTAAAACTGCGGTATCATAAGAATCTACTAACGCCATCATGTCTACTGCTATTTCTACATCCAGGTTAGCTTTTTTAGAGCCATCTGGTAGCTGGACTAAATCTTTAGCAATGACTCGATAGCCATTGCGACGCATCCACAGCAGAAACCCCTGTTGTTTCTCGTTTGTCCGGTCTACACCAGTGTAGAAAAAAGATCGCAGTAGTCTAGAACCTCCTGTTAACCGACACAATAGCTTGGTGTAATCGATCTCAATCCCTAGTTGCAGTGCAGCGTAAAATAGGTTTGAGCCATCAATAAATATAGCAACCCTGCCCCGATTCTCCAAAACTTGTTCTGGCGTAAATATTGAATCGGTTTCAAAATTATTCAACATCGTTGTCATACCTCGATTTTTATCCCTGTTATTTTTGATACAAATTACGAACTTTTAGATGCTAGTCACAGCGGCTTATGATAATGTTCCGGGGCTAATATAAGTTAAGCCCCGATAAATTTTTTGAGAGAATAAGAAATTGAACAAAATCAGAGTTTGATAAGGGCTAATCGTTTTTCGGGGGTTCTATTCGCTTAAAAACTGGTTGGAATGTACCCAACTGTTGTTTACTAGATAGTATTCCCCATGTCGCATGGGTGGCAAAAGGAGCGGTAACTGAACTTTGTGTTTGATCGTTAAAATCTATTCCAAAGCCGAGTTGCTGATAAATATCGCTACTAATGTTCGGAATAATTGGGGAAAGCAGATAAGCTGCCAGTCTAACTGATTCTAGAACTGCGTAGAGAACTTTTTCTACCGATTCCTGCTGTCCCTGTTTATATAATGTCCAAGGAGCTTGTTCATCAATAAACTTATTACTGGCTTGCGCCAGTGAAAGGATAGCCCCGCACGCTTGACTGAAAGCTAGCTCTTGATATGCTTGTTTCACCTGTTCCCCTAAACGTAAACCAATTGCTTTCAAAGGATTTTCGTCAGGAATTCCTTCATTGCCGATTGATGGAACATTATTGTCAGCGCAGTATTTCTTCACCATGCTCAAGGTGCGATTAAGCAAATTACCTAAATCATTTGCCAAATCTGCATTCAAAACATTAATGAACCTAACTTCATTAAAATCTCCATCCTTGCCAAATTCGATTTCCTTAAGGAAGTAATAACGAACGGCATCACTACCATAGCGCTGAACTAACGCAACAGGATCAAGGGTGTTACCCAGACTTTTGCCCATCTTTTGACCGTCTTTGGTCAGAAAGCCATGCCCAAATACTCTTTCTGGCAAGGGTAAGCCAGCCGATAGCAACATTGCGGGCCAATAAACTGCATGGAAGCGCAGAATATCTTTACCAATTAGGTGCAGGTTGATTGGCCACCATGTTTCTAAAGCGTTTGCTAAAGTTGGTTCTGCATCTGGTTCGAGTAATGCTGTTACATAACCCAGCAGTGCGTCAAACCAGACATAAAGAGTGTGCTTGGGATCAACTGGTACAGGAAAACCCCAATCTAGATTTACCCGTGAAATAGAAAAGTCTTGCAGCCCTTGATTGACAAAGCTGAGGACTTCATTCCGCCGACTTTCTGGTTGAATAAAATCCGGTTTAGATTGATAAAATTCTGTCAGCTGAGTTTGATATTTGGATAAGCGGAAAAAGTAGTTTTGCTCGTCTCGCCACTCGACTTCTTTGTTAGTATGAATCGGGCAACGATGTCCTTCTAGCAGATCCCGTTCTTCTTTGAATTCTTCGCAGGATACGCAATACCAACCTTGTTGTTGTCCCTGGTAGATATCACCAGATTTCCAGACTCGCTCAAAGAATTCTTTGACGATCGCTTCATGACGAGGCGCAGTAGTCCGACTAAAGCGATCGTATTGAATGTCAAGTAACTGCCACAAACTCACAAAGCTAGGGACAATTTCATCGCAAAACTCTTGTGGTGCTTTGCCTAAACTTTCTGCCGATCGCTGAATTTTTTGCCCGTGTTCATCTGTACCTGTAATTAGTAATACCTGATGCCCTAGCAGTCTGTGAAATCGCGCCACTACATCTGCTGCGATCGTTGTATAAGCACTGCCTATATGGGGGACATCGTTTACATAATATAGGGGTGTCGTCAGTGCAAATGTCAATTCTCTTTTATTCACTAGATTCATACAAAATAAAAATTCACTTATTAAAAGTTTTACATCTTACTTTTAATGGCAAAACCACGTAATTATACAATACTATTTCCATTTCTTCCAATAACACCTTAAATAGTAGCAAATTTATCAAGTCAAAAGTTGTTTTGTAATATGTATCCATTCAAATTATTTTTGCCTATAAGAGGGAAATTAACTAATCATAATTTTTTTGAATGCTTTCTATTAGAAAATGTTGTGTTCAAGAATACATAATGCCGAAAATTTAGCTGGTTTTGTGGATCAGATATTTCTATCTTAAGACGGTCATGGCAGTAGTAAAGAAATGTAAAAATCAAGTTAAGATGAACCGCCATATTTACCGGAAAAATATATTGACTAGGTATGAGTCTAAATAGCCCCCTGGAACTTTCTCGCGCTTTCCTGGTGGCGCTTTCAACCCAAATGTTTCGCTATTATGAAGATCGGATTCCCCAGGATGCTAGCGTGTTGGTAGTCAGCAATCACCGCAGCTTTATGGATGCACTGGTTTTAATGGCAGCGTTATCAAGTCCGATTCGCTTTGCTTGCCATCACTATATGGGACAAGTGCCAGTCATGCGGGAGATTGTCACCGATCAATTGGGGTGTTTTCCTTTGGAGGAAACTCAAAACCGCCAAAAAAGCTTTTTTTCGCAGTCGCAGGTGCTATTGCAGTCTAAGCAGATGGTGGGGGTATTTCCAGAAGGAACTGAACCAATGGTGAAATTTACTGTGCCAAATATGGTGGGTGAATTTCAGAGGGGATTTGCTCATTTGGCATTGCGAGCTGATGTACAGGATTTAGCTATTTTACCGATCGCGATCGCTTCCTTAGAAGAGGTAAACACCAATGGTTTCCCCTTAAGGTTTTTGAGCGTATTTGACCCTTCAGAACCTTTATTTAATCAAGGTGGTTGGCATCCTTTGGTAATTTATCGTCGGGTTGCAGTGTTAATCGGTCGCCCTTATTGGATTACGCCCCAATATCAAAAAAAATATCACGGGAAACAAGGCAGAACTGTTGTGGCTGAACTGACAGAACACTGTCATGGTGAAATTAGCAATTTACTGCGTCAAGGTTGTTATTAGAGCCATCCGATTTGGGATTTTGGACTTCTCTGCGAGACGCTACGCGTAGCAAGATCCCCGACAGGGGTATTTTTTGTTTTTGGTCAAAAGCAACGAAGCTCGTAAAAGCAACAATCAAC
>CAZZZY010000068.1:0-14044 GCA_964658545.1 uncultured Acetobacteraceae bacterium
GGGAAGTAGAAGAGATACGCTCAAACCGAGAAAACCTAAACCTTGAATCATCATAAGGAAAAAATAGGGTATGTTGCAAAAACTCAATCGCCAACGGTCAGTAACTTCGTATTTGATACGCTTGTGTAACTGTTGTTTATAAATTTATACACAGTTTCTCAGGCTTTAACCTGAGATTTTTTACTTAAATTCGGCTATAATATTTTTATAGTAAGTGTTAGAAAAAAAGATACATATATGATAAAAATACTCAAAATAAAATTAATGGTATCTATAGTCACCTCAATAATGGATGACAAGCAACCGTACAAGTAGCGTCATTTTCAAT
The DNA here is from genome assembly GCA_964658545.1 of uncultured Acetobacteraceae bacterium. Taxonomy (GTDB): domain Bacteria; phylum Cyanobacteriota; class Cyanobacteriia; order Cyanobacteriales; family Nostocaceae; genus Nostoc. The sequence goes on from CAZZZY010000068.1 coordinate 329, forward strand.
TCGATGTCATTTGACTGTGTATAGGTGGTATCTGTGGTTAAGATAGTAAGTACGTAGGCGGTAAAATAAATTTATAATTATGTCAATTGCGTTCCTCCTTGGCGTTCCCGCAAGGTACGAAGTGAAGCGAAGCCATTGCGATTACTTTGTCCTTTTTACATTTTGTTACATATAGCAACCGCCAGGGTGATTAAGTGTGGTCGGAGCGGGTTTTGATAATTTGTCTTTGGGTGTCAAAGATTCGGGCGAACCCGCCTCTACAAAATCTGTCCTAATGGCCGATTCAGTTGCTATAGTTACTCACCGTTCGCATAATCAACTTAAATTAGTCAAAAAATAATCAGCCTGCGAAGGCAGGCTGATTATTTTTTGTGATTTATAGACTTTAGTCTGACGAAACTATGGGCAGATAGCAGGACATGATTTTAGTTGCCCTGATATTCATATGCCCCAATATCAGGACCAGCTCCAACAGGACGAGGATTGCCTAGAAAATCATATTTCTGACCCCAATTAACAGCCTTATCGATGGCCGGACTCGTTGCTTGGAGACTAAAGTCACCAGTTGAGGGATTCGTGAACTGTGGGTCTGCAATAATATTATGAGATCCGGTTATAGTGATCACATCACCTGGGAGGTAAAGATTGTAGTCAGAAACGACATTAGTATTCTCCCAGTTGCTGCCATCCACGATTTGACCAGGGGTAGCATAGATAATATTATTGTAAATCCTGACATCGTTTGCTTCCATAGGTACCACTTGCCCAGTAAGCCCAGGAGTTAGCCCATTCAAATATGCGGTATTGTTGATAACATCCACATGCTGACTGTCAAAGACAGTAATACCCGACCCGCCATTCCATTGGGAGACATTGTTTACAATTAAAGTCCGTCCTTGATATGCACCACCATTTAGACCCGCGTTTGAACTATCGATAATAATGCCACTACCATCTGTGATTGTACCCCTTACATACCAGGGAATATAATTGCGATTGCTGTAGACATTGTTGGCGGCCACGTATATCTTATATCCCTGGTTGGTGTCAGTATTACTACTCTGCAAGAGCGAAATGCCACTAGTAGCAAAGGGACTATACCAGGCGTTATTATACACAGTGTTCCTCATCACCTCCACATAATCAGTCCCCGTTGCTGCGATCCCTCCTCCTCCACAGTCATGCACTTTGTTGTTCAGAATGTTGATGTGATGAACAGGACTATTCTTTCCATCAAGAGTTATGCAGTTTCCGCTTGTCAGCGGATTTGTTAAATTATTCTCCTGACTTAACGCATAAGCAAGGGTGATATTTTGATTATTCCCAGCGACCTCCAGCCCAATGACCTGGATATAGGAAACTCCACTTGACACATAGATACCGTTCCATGTGTTGTGTTGGATTTTTGGGGAATGCCCAGGATATGCTTGATAGGTAATCCATCCGTTTGCATTTCCAGAACGATTAATATTGACTACACTTCCAGCTGTGGATGCATTTGTGTAGACTCCGTTCATAATTAATACTGTATCGCCAGGGTTAGTCAGGTCTGCCGCTCTTTGAATTGTCAGAAAGGGGGATGAGGCAGAGAGTCCGCTATTTTTGTCGCTTCCGGTAGCACTAACATAGTATGTTGTCGGAGTTGTCGCAGTTGTATTAGCACTGATCAGCTTGGGGTTAGTAGGTGGTGGCGTTTTCTGAACAGTCGATGACTCAAAGACATCTCTAACTAGAGATTCTGTGATTCTCTGTCCTTCAACCACACCTGTTAATGCCGAGGGAAGTAGAAGAGATACGCTCAAACCGAGAAAACCTAAACCTTGAATCATCATAGGGAAAAAATAGGGTATGTTGCAAAAACTCAATCGTCAACGGTCAGTAATTCTAGCCTTAGTCAGGTATTGGATACGGTCGTGTCACTGCTATTTGTAAATTTATACGCGGTTTACCAGGTTTATACCTGAGAGTTTCCACGTAAATATGGCTAGCAATGCCTTTATAGCTTGTGTTCCAAAAAAGAGCAAATATCTGATAAAAGTACTGAAAAAAAGTGATCAGTATCCAGAGTTACCCCATTAATGGATGCCAAGCAACCGTACAAATAGCATCATTTCCAATTCGACATCATTCTACTGTGTATAGGCAGTATCTGTGGTTAAGATAGTATATCTATCATCAATAAGCTCATTCACTTAAATAATTCTTATGATAATAAGAATCAATAAATCAGCACAAATAAGGCAGAGACGATAAATTATCGCTACTGCCTCCTAAAATATTCTCATTATCATAAAAAATCAGAGTAACTAAAACAAAGTTTGAACTCTCCAGAAAGCTTTAAGCAGGCGATCGCCTGCTGTTCAACCAGTGCAGTTTCTAATTCTGCCGAGACTCCTCTTGTTGTTCCGAGATTTCGATAAATTACCGTCGTAGATATCGTAGAGAAGCGGAATGAAGCGTAAACTTAGAGCAGATTGCAACAGGCGTGAGGTACAGATGATTTGAAAGGCACAGCAGTGCTATGCCTCTACCTGTGTACTTCATTTACCTGAAAAACGCTGTAACTTCCACCCAAACAATAAGCTTCTGAGCTTTTTCCTCTCTCACAAATGATTAATTAGGGCTATATTAACTCTTGACTATTAAGCTTTGACTCATAGTGTAATTTGGGAGACGGAGGGGGTTGACCAATGCCCCCAATTCACATCTGGATCTTAAACTAAAGTCCGATCGCGTTCAAAAAACTAAAAATAACACCTAGAGGTCCAGCTATAGTGTTTATGCTATCACCAGTCTTCGCGGCACCAGAGCGGTTGACTAACACAACATCATTATTACGGAGTATAGGATTAGTTTGCTCATTAATCCCAGCGGAGAAATCCATTTTTACTATACGTTTAGTGACAGAACCATTAGGATTGAGGCGAATCAAATCAACAGCACTGCTGCTAGCTCTGGCATCATTAAATCCGCCAGCAGCGAGTATAGCTTGATTTAAAGAGCTATTCGGCGGAACCTGTGTTAACCCTGGTTTTTTAACTTCACCCACAACACCAACTTGAATGTATGTAGGAGACAAAGTAGTGGTAGCTAATTGAGTAGCTTCTGCCGGGTTGATTTCAGTTGCCGTCGGGATGACAATTGTATCTCCGTCTTGCACGATGATATCTTGATTAGCGTCACCACTCTGCAATAGTTGCCAAAGATTAATATCTATAGTTTGTTCTGAGCCAGTTCTTGTCGGTCGGCGTAGCTTGAGATTACGAACATCGGCCTGTGCTGTAATTCCCCCAGCTAGTTGAATTACCCGTGTCACATTTGGTAGACCATTGGGACTAGCAGAGCCACTGTTAGCAGCTGCGCCCCCCTGAGCATCTGTGCTACCCGGAGTGACAAGATACGAACCGGGACGATTAACTTCACCAACAATTGTTACCGTGCGGGGTGTGGTTTGGCTAGCGGCAAAGTTAGCTGCAAATATATTTCGGGATTCTGCCACGTTGAATTTAGTTGCAGTTGGCACAACTATAGTGTCTCCATCGCGCAAGGTAATATCCTGTGACAACCTGCCTGTTTGGATGAGTTCTTTCAAATTGATGGTGACGGTTTGCTCTGAAGACCGTCCTATTTTCCGCCGTAATTGAACTTGAGTCACATCCGCAGCCAAGGTTACACCCTGCGCTGTTGTCAATGCGGCTAATACAGTGGGGTATTGTACACCTGGATTGTTTCCTGCGCCTCCGCTCAAACTGAGAGTGTAAGCTCCTGGACGTGTCACCTCTCCAGCAACGAAAATATTGATGGGACGAGGCGATAACAAATTGACTGAGATCAAGGGACGTTTAAGGAAGCGAGCATATCTTCTGGCAATATCGTCAGCAGCTTGTTCGGTTGTTTCCCCAAGCACTGAAACACTGCCAATTAAAGGTAGGTTGATCGCTCCACCTGGGGGAATTTGATACTCACCTGTATATTCTGGTACTTCAAATACATTTACACGGATGAGATCGCCGCCTCCTAATGAATAATTAGTATCTAATTGTGTTTGTGTAGTTGGTGGTAATTGTTGTCCCTGAGCTAGACTCACAAATGGCACAGCGACATTGACAGCACTTAACAAAGCCACACCCACAACTGGCTGAGTTAGGAATTTAAACAAACTTGTGTTAAGCATATTTTTCTGAGATTCTGAAACTACGATCAATAAAGTACTGTCTAAACATTTTTACTTTGACTATACCTAAGTATTCAAGTTCCCCGACACTCTTATTTTCCTCGAAAAGTGTGATTTTCCGGAGGAAATTTGTTTATCGAATTTGAATTCTTAGTAAAGTTAATTTAAAGTTAAGTAAACTTCAATATAGGAATTCTCAAAAGATATAGAATTTACACAAAAAAACACAGTTTATATAAGAAACTCCCTGTTACGTAATGAGCTACTTACGAACAACATATTTTTACTTAAGTCAATTTTATGACACTTTAACTGTGATTTTAAATATCCTACTATGAGTCTTAATTGCTGCCAAAATTATAAACCCTATCATTGACTAACTACAAGTAACCTTAAAAAGAAGTCGAGATTTTTGATTATGAGTTGGGTTGAGCAAAGACCAACTCAAAAACGCGAAAATCTGAGGCTAATCTGCAATAAGCGACTGCGTGTGTACGTTACTCAAATACCCATACAATTGACCATTTGGCAACAAAATTAATTAAGCGAGTTCTTTTTTCTTTGAATTTGTTGAATAAAAAACTCTTCTAGGGAGTAACGCGACAAGTTCATGGCAATAATTTTACCCTCCATAAGGCGAAGACTAGCAAGAAAATCATAGTAATCGGCTTGTAGTGTACCTTGCCATGAACCATCAGATTCAAATTTGAGAGTGGGTATCCATTTTTTGAGAATTTCCCAGTCACCACCTTGACCTTTGACATAATATGTGTCTTCTACACCTAAGAGTTCATTGAGGGAACCAGAGCAAATTAATTCACCTTGAGCAAGAATGGCAATGCGATCGCAAATCTGTTCTACTTCACTAAGAACATGGCTGTTGAAAAAAATCGTCTTACCAGCAGCTTTTAGCGCCAGGATAATTTCTCGCATTTGGTAACGTCCTACCGGATCAAGACCAGACATTGGTTCATCGAGAAAAACCAAATCTGGCTCGTTAATTAGCGCCTGTGCCATCCCTACACGCTGTAGCATTCCTTTTGAGTAGCGGCGTAGCTGCTTTTTGCGGGCATCGGCTTGGGATAAACCCACTAATTCCAATAGTTGGGGAATGCGTTGGCGTTGCAAACTGTTGGGAATTTGGAATAGCCCCGCAGCAAGCTGCAAAAATTCCCAGCCAGTGAGATAGTCATACAAATAGGGATTTTCCGGCAGATAGCCGATATGTTGCTTGACACTGCGATCGCCTATTGGCTTACCCAATAATAATCCCCGTCCAGAGGTGGGATGAATAATTCCCAGCAACAATTTTAAAAGGGTGGTTTTACCAGCACCGTTTGGCCCGAGTAACCCAAAGGTTTCGCCTTTGTAAACTGTTAAAGAACAATTTTTCAGAGATACGACTTTTTGATTTAGCCAAAAACCAGTGCGATAGACTTTTCGCAACTCAGAAGTTAGGACTACTGGCGGTGTGTCTATCGTATTAAGTTGAGAATCAGGGTCATCTGTAACAGACTTCATCTCGGTTCAACCACTAATTACCAGCTTGGTATTAATTACAATTTACCCAGTAGGCTGATAATAACCATCACCAACCAGTGTGTCAATTATCCCAAGCAGAGTCAGTTAGGAGTGCTGAGTGCTGTTAGCGGGGCTTTTAGCCCGTGCTTAAGAGTTAAGAGTTTTTTATTCCCCCTGCTTGCCTTCTACAAAACGCCTTTAGAACTGGGAATTACACCAGCACGACGGGGGTCAATTTCCACCGCCAGCCGTGTTGCCCTCGCAAACGCCTTAAATGTCGCTTCAATAATGTGATGGGAATTAATGCCATCCAATTGCCGAATATGCAGTGTCATTTGGCTATGGTTAACGAGTGCCACAAAGAATTCGCGCACGAGTTGGGTGTCATAGGTTCCTACACGCTGGGTAGGAATTTGCAAGCCGTAGCTGAGGTGAGGTCGTCCAGAAAAGTCTAGTGCTATCTGAATTAAGGCTTCATCCAATGGTGCAAGAAAATTACCAAAGCGGACAATACCTTTTCTGTCGCCTAGTGCTTGGTTCAAAGCTTGGCCCAAGGTAATGCCTACATCTTCGTTGGTGTGATGGTCATCAATTTCCCAGTCTCCCTTGGCTTGGACATCTATATCAATCAGCCCGTGAGAGGCAATTTGATGCAACATATGATCCAAAAACGGAATGCCTGTTGCTGCTGTGCAAGTTCCTCTACCATCCAGGTTGATGGTAACTTGTACATCAGTTTCGCCAGTGGTGCGGTGAACAGTGGCAATCCGAGGGGTTTTTGTTGACTGGTCGTAACTTGAATTAATTTTGCTAATTTGCATAGGGAATAGGGAATGGAGAGCAGAGGGACAAAGGGGCAAAGGGGCATGAGAAGAATAAGAATAACAATTCCCAATTCCCAATGCCCAATGCCCAAATTATCTTACATTCCCATAATTTCATATCCTGCATCTACATATAGAACTTGTCCGGTAATACCACTAGACAAGTCACTACACAAGAAAGCCGCAGCATTGCCTACTTCTAGCTGAGTGACGGTGCGTCGTAGGGGAGCTACTTCTTCTACATGATGAATCATATCCAAAATTCCACCCACTGCTGAAGATGCCAAGGTACGGATGGGACCTGCGGAGATGGCATTGACACGGATATTTTGCGGCCCTAGTTCAGCAGCTAAGTAACGCACACTCATTTCTAACCCCGCTTTGGCAACTCCCATCACGTTGTAGTTAGGAATTGCCCTGACACCGCCTAAATATGTCAAGGTGACGATACTTCCTCCCTCTGTCATCAAAGGTTTAGCTGCACCACTTAACTGCACTAGCGAGTAAGTACTGATTTCTAAGGCGGTGTTGAAGCCAGAACGAGAGGTTTGGCTGAAATCCCCACTCAAATCATCTTTGCTGGCAAAGGCCAGACAGTGGATGAGGATATCTAGTTTTCCCCACTGCTCCCGGATTGTCTCAAAGGTAGATTGAATCTGTTCGTCATCTTGGACATTACAGGGAAGAAATAAGCTGGGATTGAGTGGTTCTACTAACTCCGCGACTTTTTTCTCCATCTTGCCGCGTTCATCCGGCAGGTAGGTAATACCCAGGTTTGCTCCGGCTTTATGCAGCTGTTGGGCGATGCCCCAGGCGATCGAGCGGTTATTGGCAATACCTGTAACAAGGGCATTTTTTCCAGTCAAATTCAGCATAGAAATTGTTAATGCGATCGATCATTAGGAGCATACTAGAATCTGAGGCACGTTTTGTCTTTGTTTTACACAGGATTTGCAAAAATGAATATTGATAAGGGTGTTTGCTGTGACAAAAATCTTGATTTTTTATAAAGATATTCTCAAGATATCTTTATTTGTTCTTTAAAAAACCCTTTTTAATACAGCTATTGGAAGTACTTATCAACAATTAGTAGCTGAAAGGATCAACAATTATGTATCATTATAAACAAAGAGTTATGAAGAGATTAGTTGGAGTATAGGAAAGTACAGAAAGGTTGACGGTGCTTTATTCATTTTTCGGGTGTATTCTTAGGTAATCAGTTTTTGTTTTTCCGGCATTGGGTAGGGGAAGGGAGATGATCGTGACACAAGATAAAGCCCTAGCAAATGTATTTCGTCAGATGGCGACCGGGGCGTTTCCGCCAGTTGTGGAAACGTTTGAACGCAATAAAACGATCTTTTTTCCTGGCGATCCTGCCGAACGAGTTTATTTTCTTTTGAAAGGTGCTGTTAAGCTTTCTAGGGTGTACGAGGCAGGAGAGGAAATAACAGTAGCATTGCTGCGGGAAAATAGTGTTTTTGGTGTTTTGTCATTGCTGACAGGAAATAAGTCGGATAGGTTTTACCATGCGGTTGCATTTACTCCTGTGGAATTACTGTCAGCACCAATTGAACAAGTGGAGCAAGCACTCAAGGAAAATCCAGAATTATCAATGTTAATGCTGCGGGGTCTGTCTTCGCGCATTTTACAGACAGAGATGATGATTGAAACTCTCGCTCACCGAGATATGGGTTCCAGGTTGGTGAGTTTTTTGTTAATTCTTTGTCGGGATTTTGGGGTTCCTTGTGCTGATGGGATCACTATTGATCTGAAATTATCTCATCAGGCGATCGCAGAAGCAATTGGTTCGACTCGTGTTACCGTTACCAGGCTACTAGGGGATTTGCGTGAAAAAAAGATGATTTCTATCCACAAAAAGAAGATTACTGTGCATAAACCTGTTACCTTAAGTAGGCAATTCACATAAATGCAATTGGAGAAAGGGGAATCGGCGCGTGTTTTATGTTAAAAGATCACACTAATAGCTAGAGGTAAATCTAAAATTGAATAATTTCAGCTATTGCCAATTTCCACTTCTCCACAGACGATGGTTAAAAGTAGTAGGCTGTATCTGGAAGGATTTCGGTAGCTAAAGATGACCACCGGATACATCCTGATCGCAGCAATTTTAATCTTGGGAGGCGTAATTGCAACCGTGGGCGATCGCATCGGCACACGAGTTGGCAAAGCCCGCCTCTCACTTTTTAAGCTTCGTCCGAAAAATACTGCTGTAGTGGTAACTATTTTTACGGGCGGTTTGATTTCAGCATCAACGTTAGGAATATTATTCGCTGCCGACGAAGGCTTGCGAAAGGGAGTCTTTGAATTAGAAGATATTCAAACAGACCTCAGACAAAAGCGGGAACAGCTAAAAACCGCAGAAACTCAGAAAAGTCAGGTAGAGAGTGAGCTAAACCAAGCAAGAGTTGCCCAAGCGAAAGCACAACAAGACTTGCAGGTAATTAATCAATCCTTGCAGGCAGTGAATGCCAAACAACGCCAAACACAAGCTCAGTTGAACCGCACCATTAGTCAACAAACCCTAACCCAAACTCAACTCCAGCGCACTCAAGGTCAGCTAGAACAAGTTGTAACTCAGTACCAAAAAGCCATAGCTGAATTGCAAAGTGTTTCCAACCAGAGAAAGGAGCTACATACGGCAGTTGAACTACTCAAGGCAGAACGTCAACGACTGTACGCTGAAGCTAAAAAAGCCATCGACGAAGCCAAAACAGCTATTGAAAAACGCGATCGCGAACTTGCCAACCGCCAAGAAGCAATAGAACAGCGCGATCAAAAAATCGCCCAACTCGATCAACTGATTCAAAAACGTAATGTAGAAGTTGCAGCCCGAGAGCAAGTAATTGCCACACGAGAATCGCGCCTCAAAGAATTGGAAGCACAACAGGAGCAACTAGAACTGGAAGTGACAAAGCTGGAAAAATATTATCAATCCTACCGCGACCTGCGTCTAGGTAAACTGGCCTTAGTTCGCGGTCAAGTTCTGTCTGCTGCTGTCATTCGTGTTACCCAACCTGCTGCTGCTCATCAGGCAGTGGTACAACTTTTACAAGAAGCCAATCGCAACGCCAACCTCGAATTAAGTGAGCCTGGGGCAAATCCCGCAAATGTAGAGCTACTGCACGTGACTCAGGATAGGGTTGACCAATTGAGCAAACAGATTAGCGATGGTCAAGAATACGTGGTGCGAATTTTCTCGGCTGGTAACTATGTCAGAGGAGAAAAGCAGATAGAATTTTTCGCTGATACAGCCCGAAATCAATTGGTTTTTTCGGGAGGCGCAGTGCTAGCCACAACTACTGCCGATTCCAAAACTATGACATCCTATCAGTTACAGCAACGGCTGGAAATACTGATTTCTGCTTCCCAATTTCGTGCCCGGAATGCCGGAATTGTCGAAAATGTCCAAGTAGATGGGACTTTTCTGCGTTTTGTTACCCAATTAAGACAATACAATCAACCATTGGAGATTAAAGCGATCGCAGCCGAGGACACTTATACAGCCGGGCCATTGAGAGTAAAATTAGTGGCAATAGTCAACGGAAGAATTATTTTTAGTACTTAAAAAATTATTTGCACACTGTTATTAGTAAGATTTAAACATATTCAACAGCAGTCAAAATATTTGCTGTAATTGCATTTATTGATTTCCAATTCTTAATTTTAATTTTGAATTTATTATGACTTTCCGGGAATTTTCACCAACGCAACCAGTCATATTGGGTTTTGATCCAGGTCGAGATAAGTGTGGTTTAGCGGTGATGGGACTGGATCGGCAATTGTATTATCATGAAGTCGTGATCGCAAAAGAGGCGATCGCTGCCATTGAAACACTGCGCCAAAAGTTTCCGATCTCCTTGATGGTGATGGGCGACCAAACTACAGCCAAGCAGTGGAGACAGACACTATATCAGGAATTGACAGAACCTCTAAGTATTATTTTAGTGGATGAGCGCTACACAACCTTAGAAGCACGCGATCGCTATTGGCAAATGTTTCCACCCAAAGGGCTAATAAAGCTATTGCCACAGGGTCTGCGACAGCCACCAAGACCGATAGATGACATTGTTGCCATCCTCTTAATTGAAAGATACTTAAATCGCCTTACAGAATCAGCAGTCAACCAATTTTAGATTTTGGCTTTTAGATTTTTTTTCAATCGAAAATCCAAAATTGAATCACTCCTAACTTTTAAAGTTCCGCCCGAATAGTAAAAGCATAATCTCCTCCAGGCTCTAGCTGGTAATCTTGTTGCTCCAAAAATCGACCGAGGGGTTCTTTGATTAAGGCGCGACCTTGGGAAGGCTTGACGGCAAGTTCTCCCCGGCGAAAATGCCACTGGAAATGCCACTCAAATTCACCTGCACTCACTTCACCCTCAAGGAAGCCGTGTTGCCAGGATTGGCGGGTGATTCTGACATGGGCAATGGTTTCTGGCAGTCGTCTTTTAGCACTCACAACGCTTTATGTCAAGTGTAGAATAACAGCAGATCATCTAGGCTTCTTATTTTATTTACCAAACATAGCTTAAATAGACAAACTGACAAAGTGAGTATTTGTGGTTGAGCAAGAATACTGCTAATCGAGAATGCTATAAAATTTAAGCTAAAAGTGACTCCAACTTAATCAATCTCGGCGTTTCGTGACTATATAGCAATCCTAAATAATTTGTGATAAAAAGATCCCCAACTTACTAGATAAGTCAGCGATCTATGACTTCAGTCTATGAAGGCAGTAGTACTTAGTGCGGGTAATTTTTAGTAAGGTTATTTCTCTCTCATCTCGTTCATCCCCTCATCTATATTGGAAATGAGGAGAATAAAAAACCGTCATTTGCTAACCACTGTCAGGCAGATTGTCTGACTATCTCCAGAAATCTCTGTATTGTTGGAGATGTCTCACTGCTGCGCCAAATCATTGCGATGGCAACCTTTGGGCTGGCTGGTTCGATATTTTTATAAACTACCCCGGTTCGTTGCAGATTTTGTAAAGATGCCGGCACGATTGCAACACCTATTTCGGCTGCCACTAGGCTAATAATTGTTTGCATTTGGATGGCTTGTTGACTTACAGAGGGACTAAAGCCTCCTTGCTGGCAAAGACTAATGATTAAGTCGTAGAGTCCAGGCGCTAATATTCTGGGAAATAAAATGAACGGTTCATTAGCAAGCGATCGCAAACAAATATGAGATTGATTTGCTAGCAAATGTCCTTCAGGTAATGCTACCATCAGGGACTCTTGAAAAATTGTTTCCCAGCTAAATGTATTTTCTTCAACAGGTAGACGGACAAATCCTACATCTATCCGACCTGTGCGTAACCACTCTAACTGTTGATCTGTAGTCAGTTCATGCAACTCTAGACTTACACCAGGGACACAATTCCGAAAGGTTCGCAAAATAGTTGGCAAAATATTATACGCAGCAGAACTGACAAAGCCGATCGCTAACTGTCCGAGTTCACCGCGACTAGTTTGTTGCCCAACTTGGATTGCTTGCTGCAATTGCCTGAAAATTTGTTGGACTTCATTTAGAAAAACCACCCCCGCTTCTGTTAAATGCATGCTTCGTTTTGTGCGGTGAAACAGTTCAAAGCCTAATTCTCTCTCTAGCTGGCGGATTTGTTGACTTAGGGGAGGTTGGGCAATGTGCAATCGTTCTGCTGCCCGTCCAAAGTGCAGTTCTTCTGCCAAAGTGACAAAGTAGCGTAGGTGTCGTAGTTCCATCTGTTAATATCTTTTAAATATTAGTTAAGTTCAAAATATATATTGGACATAATTAATAATATTTTTTATTGTGATGATTATGCAGTCATCAACCTAGCGAACTTGGTTGACGACTAGTAAACCAATACTCTGTAATTTCACGGTTTATGAATAATCTTCTACTACTCGAAAATAATTGGGATACAAACCTTTATCAGGATAAACACGCCTTTGTCTGGCAACATGGCGAGAACTTACTGAAACTACTCAACCCTAAGCCTGGAGAATCCATTTTGGATCTTGGTTGTGGCACTGGGCAACTGACAGAAAAAATTGCTCAAGCCGGGGCTGAGGTAACAGGAATCGATCGCGCATCCTCGATGATTGAGACAGCAAGACAAAATTATCCCCATCTCCGCTTTGATGTTGCTGATGCCAGAGATTTTCAAGTATTGAAACCATTGGATGCGGTATTTTCCAACGCTGTTTTACATTGGATTAAAGAAGCAGATGCGGCGATCGCTTCCATACATCAAGCGTTAAAACCTGGGGGGCGTTTTGTGGCAGAATTTGGTGGTAAAGGAGATATTCAAGCGATCGTCCAAGCTTTGTCCAGTGCTTTAGAGGCGATCGCTATCCCCGCCCAAGCACTGAATCCTTGGTATTTTCCTAGTATTGGTGAGTATGCTACCCTACTAGAACAACAAGGCTTTGATGTTACTTATGCAACCTTATTTGCTCGTCCTACTGCCCTAACAGAAGGCGAAGCAGGGATGACGAACTGGCTTGAGATGTTTGCTGATGCTTTTCTCGCAGGACTCTCTACTGACCAAAAAATACAAATAATTCGCACCGTGGAAGAGCATCTTTTGCCGACACTGTATCAAGAAGGTAATTGGACAGCCGACTATCGGAGAATTCGCATCCTTGCCATCAAACTTTAGATTGCTAAACCAACCCAATGTTCGCACATGACCACCACTAACACTGCACAATCTATCTAAAATATCAGGTTTTTCAATACCTTTCCCAAAAAGAGAGCAAAACTAAATCGCTCTCTTTTATATTTGGATTATTCTTTCAGAGTCAATCTGACGGCTGTCAAATTTGAAGCTAATCAAATTGACAAATAGATTCTGGTTTTACAGGACATATTTTGCGTGCGATCGGGTTATTCTTAATATTAAGAAAAGTCAATTGTGTGAGGGCGGACAAAGGCTTGATATCGCTAATTTTATTTGAGTTAAGGGAGAGTTCAGTCAATTTAGTCAGATTAGACAAAGGCTTGACATTGCTGATTTCATTTGATTCAAGAGAGAGAATAGTCAATTTAGTCAGATTAGACAAAGGCTTGATCTCGCTGATTTCATTTGAGTTGAGGTAGAGATAAGTCAAATTAGTCAGAGTGGACAAAGGCTTAATATCACTGATTTCATTTGAGCGGAGGGAGAGAGAAGTTAAATTAGTCAGAG
>CAZZZY010000069.1:0-13917 GCA_964658545.1 uncultured Acetobacteraceae bacterium
AAAGTCAATTTTGAAACTTGCTCTGTGACTGGGTTTAAAACACCTGAATCCTTACACCAAAACACTATATAACTGAAAATGCCTAGAAAAAAACTTCCTATAACAATGCCAGCAGAGATTGATATTGCCATTGAATCCTTCACTCAAGGATATTTTCAATGCCCCTTTTATACAGTTCAAGAGAAAAAATATTATGAAATAGTAATTCCAAATATAACCGAACCTTGGTATGCAGCTTTTAACCATTTTATCAAGTCTCAATGGATATCTGGCTTAAAATTTCCTGGCAATAAAAGATTGCAAACTGCTACAAAACCAAGGGGAGAACTGTTAATCAAAACTTACGAGCTTTGCAAAGAATGCCATTCTTTGCAAGGAAAGGTAGGAGTTAATATTCCTTGGGATAATGCTTATGCTTGGTTCAGCAAATGTTGTTGGGACTTCATAGGAATAGAGATTGAAGAAAGCTTAAAAGATAAGTCAGGTAACTTAAAGGTCTATAACAATAATCACAAAGAGGCTGTACTTGAACGAAGGTTTACAAAACTTAGAACTATGCGGCAGGGAGAGAATCCATACATAACCTTTCAAGACGCAACTGGACTTATTTTTTTGATAGATACAGCAATTAAATTGTCAACCTTAAGTGGATTTAACAACCGCTACTGGAAACCATTTTTAACCGCTTTCTCAGAAGAAGCCAGAGAGATGAAATCAGAACGATGGGGATGGTCTAGATTTGAGCATCATTCTGAGAATGATGCTCAGAATGATTCTGAAAATCATTATTATTATCGTCAGTCTTCCGGCAGGGGACAACCAAAGAGGCTAATTCCATAAGCATAAATACTCAGTACATTCTACCTGTTGCTAAGACCCTTACACAGCAAGCTTTTCAGGAGGAAACAGATAATTATAAAAGTTACTCTACTGTGTGTTTAGATTAGTTAGGCAAAAAAAAGCCTAATAACAAAGCCCGAAGCTTTTGAAGGATAGCGGATTAATCCACGGTAAGCCCCCAGAAACATTGTCAAGATGTTTCATCTCACGACTCTGCCAAAGGCAAATCTAATTATTTTTAGTATTCCTAGCTTACCTGATTAATCAATACAAAGTCGAAATTTAAAAGCTAAAGGGCAGTCCCAATCAACAAAGGATGCCCAAAAATGCAAAAACCCCAGAGTTGCGACACCAGGGGGTTTGTGATTGAAAAACTTAACAGTATTCTATCACAGATACTTCAAAAATACCGAAGTTCGGAACTATCGAACTATATTAGCGATCGCCGGACAGGTGCAAAATACCTGAGAGCCGATTGCTGTGATGCTGCGTTGCGTCCGTGCCCTGACCCGGATGAGTTACTGCGATCGGCTAATCTCAGTCAAATTGAGCGCGATTATTTACAGCGAATAGCAAAGCTTGACTGGTTTAGCGGTCAGGTGGCCGCCATACTTCTCCAGATTGAAGCCAAGGTTAAGACATCTGGAGGGGTGGGAGCATGACCATCTTAGAAAACTTTGATAGCAGAAATTTTTCCAATCACATAAACAGCAAGGGTAAGCTTACCCCAAGCTCAAGGATTAATCCCTGTGAAGGATGTGGCGATGAGAAAGGTAATTGTCGTGTTAAGGGCGACTATCAACACAAATATCTAGGTGAATTTCTTCTTTACTGCATGGGAAACAACAGTAGCCGTAAAGGTGAACTTGTTGGTGGTAATTATAAAGTTATTGGGCATACCAAGTGTGGGCTATGGGCAATGCTCAAGCCTGACAACTCTGAGTCATGGACTGAAGAAAAGAGAAGGCAGTGGGAGCAGAACAAGCCACAACGAGAACAACAAAAACAACAGAAAGCCCAACAGCAGCACCAACAGAGACGAGAGAGGGCATTAAGCAATAGCGATCGTCATGAGCCTAATTCTAAAATTTTAGCTAGCTTGCCACAGGATGAAAAATTAATTGCTGAGTTTCAGCAAAGAAGTCTCACCCCACAAGAAATTGCTGATTGTGAGTTTAAATCGGTTGCCAAATATCAAGAGTTACCAAGGGAGTTTGATCCACGTCTGCCAGGGGTCACACAAGACGGCAAAAGGTTAATTGTTAGCGGCGACGGTTACTTAATTCCAATCAAGGATTTTGACAGGCATATCGTAGCGTTCCAGGTGCGGCTATACGATCCTGGTGATGGTGGTCGCTATCGATGGGTAAGCAGCACAGAACAAACACTACCTCTTTTAGTGGGAGAGAGCTTAGAAAATCCCCTGGCTGTGTACCATTCTACCAAGCCAAAAGGAATTGCAATTGTAGAAGGTACAGGCGCAAAGCCATTTTTAACTAGCCGCCGACTTAAACTATTAACCATCGGAGCGAGTGGCGGTCAATTTGATAGTAGTCCCAATCTTCTAAAAAATTATCTTAATAGGGCACTAATTGAAACTGGTGGAGAGAAAACACTTGACATCTTTCCCGATTCTGGAGACGTGCAAAATCGGCAAGTAATTAATAGATGGAAACGCCTTGCTGAATTGTTGAATAATTTCGGATGGGATTTTAAATTTGCTTGGTGGGGTCAACTCACAAAAAATGATTGTGATATTGATGAGCTTAACTGCATTGAATACCCAAAAATACAGTACATTTCTGCCAAAGAATTCTTTGCGATCGCTGACCAACAGTTAAAGCTAGTTCTCACTCCTGACACAGGTACAGATAAAACTGAAGCCTTTAAGCCAACTAACCCAAATGATTGGAAGGAAGCATACGAGCTAAGGCGTAAGGATAGAGCTAGCTTTAAATTTACCCGCAACGCCCAAATAGTTGTCAAAGATGGGTTTTTACCATTTATCAAGCTTGAGGCTATTCAACCTGGAATCATTGGGATTAGAGGCGATTGGGGGATAGGAAAAAGCTTTTTAATCAGTTCATGGTGCAAAGAGTGGGAACATAAAATTATTCAGGTCGCACACCTAAACGCATTGCTGAGTAATACCGCTCCTAAATTTGACTGTTTTCATCATCGGGAATTAAAAGATATGCAGTTAGGTGTAACATCTGCATCTAGATTATCTATTACGGATATATCTTTAGCTGCAATGTTCGACCCAGAGAAATGGGCGAAGGGTGAAGCATTTATACTGATTCTTGATGAAATTGAGCAAGCTTTACATTCAATCCAAACCAATAGCAACCTCAAGGGTAAGCTTCGTTTGAAAGCACGAATTAAGCTAGAGTGGCTGATCAGAAATGCTACTTATATTATTGCTAGCGACCGCGATTTATGCGATGAAACTCTCAACTACATTGAGCAAGTACGCAGCGATAATAAGAAAGCTTTTATTATTCATCATACAGGTAAAAAAGGAATTAGCCGCCAATCAATAGTATTTAACTTTAACAAACGCAAAGATGAGGTACTAACCCAACTAATTAATGATGCAAAGCTTGGTAAAAAGATTATCATACCTTGCGAAAATAAATCAGATTTATTAGCTATTGAGCTACAACTACGAAACGCTGGAATACCAGATAAGTCTATGTTTTTTGCTCATGGTGACAATAGTAATGAACCAGGTACTAAGGAGCTAATTGAGAAAGCTGACGAAATTTATACAGACTATCAGATAATCGGCTACACGATGACGATGGGAACAGCATTAAGTTTTGAGAAAGAACATTTTGGAAAATGTTATGCTTTCTTCTCTGGTGATGTTCTCAGTGCCAATGCTCAAGCACAAATGCTTTTCCGTTATCGTCCTGAGTGTGACATAACAGTTTGGATTAATCCTAGACGTAGAATATTAGAAATTCATCCAGATGTTTTACTTTCAGATTTGGTTAAAAACGTTCAAGAGACTGATAAGTTGATTGCATCAATTGACCAACTAGACGAGTTAATAGAAAAGGGTATTTTAATTAATGCTAAAGGTGAAATTCCCCAGGATGATATGCCCTGGCTTCACCATAAACTAAGCATTATTGCTCGTGCGAATGCCAGTAAAGCTAACCCATTTCAATCACTACATGATTTATTGATTGAGGCTGGCTTTACCTTAAAGCTTGAATGTAACGACGATGAAGAACCACTAATGACGGATGAAGGAAACAATCACAAGGAACAGAAAAAAGAAATTAAGTCAGAT
Source organism: uncultured Acetobacteraceae bacterium (assembly GCA_964658545.1). GTDB lineage: Bacteria > Cyanobacteriota > Cyanobacteriia > Cyanobacteriales > Nostocaceae > Nostoc. Next base: position 4,142 of record CAZZZY010000069.1, read on the forward strand.
GAAGACAAGGGGATCGCTGACGCTGAACTTATGAGCGATCCAGAATTTCAATCAGCGATGATGAGCAGGGGCAATCTTAAAAAATCCGAACGCGAACGACTCAAAAAAACACAGCTACACCGTGATACTGGTTTAGAAATTACACAGCCAATTGTTAAATTACAACGCACGAAAAAGCTGACAGAGGGAGTAAAAGCCCTTAAGGTATTGCTTGGTGATGAGGCTACAGCTGTAGCCTATGACCTCACCGACCGGGAACGTAACCCAGATGTATATGATCAGAAATTTTACGCAACGAGGCGGCGGTTACTCTGTGATTTGGGTATTCCTGAAATTTTAAATAAATTAAGTCAGGGATGGAGTTACACTAATGATTCTTCTGAGGTTGTGGCAGTAGCAGAAAAAGCACGGAAGCGTCCAGCCGATATCAAACGCCTGCTAGGATTTACTATTTCATTCCAGAAAAACAAGAAAGGCTCATTTCAAGTAACTAATTCTGCAATACTCGGATCAATTCTTAATACCCTTTGTGTCGAACGCGAAAGCAAAAAAACTCGCACAGAAGGTAATATTTACAAACTTAATCTCCAGCATTGGGAAATGCTAGAGGAAGTTTTGGCTTACATGGATAGACAAGCCCATACGCCAACTTTGGCAGGTGTGATAGAGAAAGCGCAAGCAGTAGTAAACCAAGACAGTGTTCCACACCCACAAAACCCAACAGAGGAAAAAATAACGCCAAGAGAAGAAACGCTTGAAACCCAACCACAAAGAGTGTTTGAGGGCGTTCCACACCCTGATAATATTTCTTATATATATAAACACGAGGGTATGGAACAAAAGCCAGAGGATTATATCAAAGGTGAGTCGCCAATAAAAGAAACGCTCGAAACCCAATCACAAACAGTGTTTGAGGGCGTTCCACACCCTGATAATATTTCTTATATATATAAACACGAGGGTATGGAACAAAAGCCAGAGGATTATATCAAAGGTGAGTCGCCAATCGAGAAATTACTAAAAATTTCTAATTGGGCAGAATTGGGAATGACCCAATCCGAGCTTAATGAAATTTGGCCGCTACTTTCAGAAGCCCAGCGATCGCACCTTTGGGAAATCAGCCAGCAAGAATCTCAACAATTATCTTTAGAGAAACTAGCAGAGCAAGCGATCGCTACACAAGCTGAAGTCAAAGAAACGGGTTTTGGCTTTGACCACTTTAGGAGCTATGTAATAAAAGCCGTCTGTGATGGAGTTGCGATCGCCCGTCGATGTTGGGGACTTAAGGATGAGTGCGAAATTCCTTTAAATCAGCTATTGCTAGCCACTGACTAGCGACGATTATCATGAGAAAAATGCCTTCCCTACCACTTACCCCAGAAAAAGTAGAATATCTGCTAGCTTGCTTGTATGCCGATACAAGGCGATTAGAAATCGCGGCGCTAATTCGTGAGAAGTTTAAGAGCAGAAAATCATAATTATTTTGGCATTTTTGGTAATTATTTTGACAAAATAGAGAAGTAATTTGACGTAATTTGACAAACTTTACAACTTGTCCAAAACTCAGAAGTCAGCAGCGATCGCCCTACTAGCCAAAGGGCGATCGCAATCGGAAACGGCGCGTTCATTGGGGATTAGCCGCCAAATCGTTAGCTATTGGCTAAAATGCCCTGATTTCCAGCGTGAAGTGGAAAGAGCAAGAATAGATTTTCTTACGACACAGGAGCCACAGCAGGAGCAGAAAAAGCCAGAGATAATTTCAGTAGAAAAAATTCAAACCCCAATCTCTGAGCCGATCACAACTTTGAAATCTGCCCTTCGTAAACGAGAGATCGATTTGTTAGAAAAAATTGAATTAAACTTAATGCCCCAACTTTTAGAAGGCGGTGGCGTTCGAGTCGCTTCCGTATTGCTAAAACTTTCTGAGCGGCGTTCCAGGCTACTTGGGCTGGATTTACCAAGTTGGGATATTCTTCAAGCGTTTGAAACACTTGTGTTAGAGGAATGTGCAGATCCACGCCAAATGGTGATAGTTGCTGACGGGCTAGACCAAATAAAAAAACAGTTGAAATCCAGCATAGATGTAACCGGACTGATTGAGGAGTGAATTGTAGTATAAATGGGGAATTTTGGCAGGCAAGCCAGAGGGTAAGGTTAGGAGACGCGGCAACGCTAACCATAGATTTGTTCAAGCCAGTTACTCAAATTGCTGCTAAAAATCCAATGAATGAAATTTTGGGAAAATTCGATTAAGAGCGATCGCTTTCTCTCTTGATTTTAGGGAAAGGAGAGGTGCAATCGCCGCTGCTGTGTGGTATCGAAATAATCCGTACTCTGATAATGGACGAATATGGTCAATGTGGGCAGTTTTCAGTTCTATTTCACCCATGCACAGTCCACTGTTTTTGGGAGGTGAATCTGTTGGACTTTGACAAAACCCGCGATCGCTTAACTTTGGGATTATAACGTAAAATATCTATTCTGTAAAGATTGTAGACGTTGTAAACGACATAAAATCTTGATATCAAGACTCTACCTAGATGCTAGTAAGGGTGAGGCTTTTGAATGTCCCTTGAGCGATGGCTTACCCGCCCACCGTAGGTGATCGAGAAAGAAAAGTAATGCAAATTAGCGATTACCCCTGCTAGTAGTAGGACAATGTATTTAAGTATATATACTCAGAAAAACCTCCGACTGCTGCTGTTGGGGACTTTTGTCTGACTAGACATTAATTTGGGTAAAGAATTTCTCCGAAATGATCCTGGTGTTGCGGAGCAGCTGTATGTGTATGAAGGAGACAAAATTAGCGTAGTGTGGTGTTCAGACTGTAATCAAAACTGCCAGCAAAGTACAGCCTTCGCGGATACGGTAAACATTGAATAGGCAGACACCGAAAAAGGTGCGATCGCATTCGGAAAAATATAATCCCTGCGATCGCCAAAAATTTGAGATGTCTTTTCGCCCGTGTAATACGGTCTTAACCCTTACTGTGCGCCTGTTTAACCCCTGTGTGGTGATACGCTCATTTCCCATCTGGCTAATATCTTATAAATATGATGTAGGCTGTTAAAGCGCTTTAGTTTCCGCATGAGAATATGACCAGACAACGTACCTTAATCTCGCTTTTCAGCGGTATAGCTGGTTTAGATTCAGGATTGCACAAGGCAGGTTTTGAGCCAATTTTTTGTGCTGAAATTGACCCAAACGCACAGGCAACTCTTAAATTGTGGCTATCAGAACAAGGGATAGAAAGTATTGTTGCTTCGGATGTAACCCAAATTAACCCGCACAATTTGAGAAGAGATTTGGAGTTAATGCCTGGTGAACTCGATCTCTTGGCCGGAGGTTCTCCATGTCAATCGTTCTCTCTTATTGGGAGACGTGGCTCATTAATTGATGAAAGAGGGTTGTTGCTGTTCCAAATGGTGAGATATGCTGAAGCCTTTATGCCCAAAGTAGTGCTTGTAGAGCAAGTGAAAGGGCTGAAAAGCGCTCCGTGCCTTAAAAATAAAAAAGGTGGCGTATTAGAAAATCTTATTCGGAATTTTGAAGAGCTTGGATATACAGTTAGTTATGAAGTACTGAAAGCTGCTGATTTCGGCGTTCCACAAATCCGTGAGCGATTGTTTTTAGTTGCATCTTTGGAAGGAAAGTTTTTCTTTCCTCAGCCTACGCATTTTCGAGCTATAAGCACAGAAGCGCCTGGTACATTTTTTGATAAACTACTGAATCCTTATAAGACTGTTTATGATGCAATAAACGATTTGCCTGAACCCGTGCTGAAAGGGCAGAAGGAAAATATATCTAATCATCTTGATATTACACCTAACAGAGACAGAGAACGAATTAATGGTGTTCCAGAAGGTCAATGCCTTGCCCGTCAACTACATTTACCCCTTGAACAGAGACAACGATTAAACCCGGAAAAGGATACCACCAAGTTTAGAAGATTAGCGTGGCACGAACCAAGCTTGACCCTACGAGGTGGAGAAGTTTTTTATCATCCCTCTGAAAACCGTTACTTAACACCACGTGAATGCCTAAGACTTCATAGTTTTAGCGACACTCATGTGCTTGTTGGCCCAATACGAGGACGCAGTGGCAGCGTCAAAACATTAGATCAACACAGATTAGTTGCTAATGCAGTTCCTCCTTTACTAGCAGAGGTTTTGGGAAAAAGTATTGTTAGTCAGTTTTTTCAAGATAAACGTCAAACACAAAACGTTGTCTTACAGCCTGACTATTGCTGCCAAATTTCGCCTTAAAATGGACTTAAGCAACTCTTTTTTGTGCGGAAGCGCTTTTGGTAACAAAATATCAACAGCAGCATTATTTTTAGTAAAACTAATACCTGAATAGTTGGAATAAGCTTGCTTGATTTTAATTGTTGATTTGTTTGACCCTAATAAATCGTAAGTCATAGAAATAAAATTTATATTTTCTTTGCTAGCGTGTTCTATTTCTCCTACGGATAATTGGGTAGTTTTTTCAATGTTGCTTAAAAGCTCATCTTGTACAATCCAAAAAGTTTTTCCACCCCAAGCCTCTGCCAAAGCTGACTTTGCAAATAATTGTGTTGCCATTCTTCCCCAAACCTGCCGCTTGTTAATACCAGGACTTATTGGATCATTACCGATTATTGCAGTGGTGAAAGCAGATGCAATGTCAGTACCTTTTTCAGTGTTAGAGCCACTGGTACTTGCGGTCATGACTTCAAAAATAATAGGTTGCGAAAGGTCAGGGCTAATATCAAATATGATATTAGAACCTGGTATTCTATGACATACACCACTCCGCCTAGCACTTTTTATGTAAGGATTCAGGTCATATCAAAATCTCTACAATCGTTTCCTGATAACAGTTTCCGGCGATTAGGCACAATTTTCTATTCTCAATAAGAATTGCGTAACACCTATATTTTCGTTCCTTCTTGCGACTAAAGGTATGTTAATAGACTAAAGTCAATTTTGAAACTTGCTCTGTGACTGGGTTTAAAACACCTGAATCCTTACCTTTTTATAATATCTCTTTTGTCTTGTTCTTCTTGGATTTCGTGCTGAATATAAAATTCTTCTTCGCTTAAATCTCTGATAATCGGGGCAACAATGAAGTCAAAGTGATAGTCAACTTGGCTGTTGGTATCATTATCGCCGTACTGTAAATAAACTTCTGACCAAATACCTATTTCCTGATCTTTTGGAAGATTTGCAAGGTTTAGAACTTCTCGTTCATGTGGTTGAAGTCCACGATTTATTTCAGGGATTGCTGGAGCAATATTTTTAAATCCAAATAATCGTCTTGGGCAAACAACCCAAATTTCTTGTTTACGATTTTGCAGAGGAGTCTCATCCGCCCTATATTGAATCGAGCAAACAGCGGGAATAACACTTTTTAAGTCTTGATTAAAATAATCACGTAAGGAGTGATTATCACTAAGTTTTATTTTAGTTTGGCTTCTGTTACCTCCACCATCACACAGGCTTTCTGTAAAGGGACAGATAGCTTCATAGAAGATTGTTTTGTCCTCAACAGTAGCAATTGGCTTGCCAAAAATTTCAAAAATACTGGGCATGAAAAGTCATAATCAAAGGTTATTATACTCCGTTCTAAATTAAACCAGACTTAAAGTAATTTGCAATACGTAGTAATACGTAGAGTGTTGCTTAGAGCTTCAGAGCTAATGGGAGCATGACGAAATAAACCCCTTTTCCCGACACTTTCCGCACAACCAGTAACCGCCGTAAGTCTTCAATCACTGGGATTGACCTAGTTGCAAGTTTCCCCTTGGTGTTTGATTTTCTGATAATCAGCCGAGGTCTAACGTTGCCCTTGGGTGTGTAGATGTCTTGGGTGAACAGCGTACAGCATTCGCGGATACGGCAAGCACTAAACAGGCAGACACCGAACAAAGCGCGATGCCTGCGGCGGGCGTAGCCATCGCGGTCATTGTCTAAGCCATGACTGAAAATTAACTGTATCTCTGACTGGGTGAGAACTTTGGCGCGTCCATGCCGATTGATTTTCATCGCTAGACTGTTGACCCTGTAATGCACAGCCTACAACGATTTGACACTGATTAAACAGAATTACATACCCTTGCTTAGACCATTAGCACCATCCACAGAAAGCGAGAGAATCTAAGTTCTGATAAATAAACCAAATTAAAGGCGAATAAATACAAGAACATATTTTCTCTAACCTATATAGAAAGCAGGGTTTATGGGCAATACGTCTCAATGCCTATTGACAAATCCAGGATAATACGTAGAATAATACGTATAAGCAATAAACACACTTTCTTTGTTTAAATCAGCGTTTTCTGAAAACGCACAAAATTATGACTCTTGCGTTTTTAAACAATGCTTACTCAGATGAGTTAATTTCTGCTACCGATTTAAACCGTCAACCTGGAAAAGTTCTCGACAAAGCTGCTAAATGCCCAGTAACCATTACACGCAACGACCAATCCTTTTCTTTATTACGTCGTGAAGATATGGCGTGTCTTGTAAAAGGTGTAAGACAAAGCAGAGCAGTTATTGAAATTTTTTCCGTTGCTATGAATATGTTGCGAGGAAACGAAATAAGCAATGAAAATCCTTATGCATGGCTTAAAGTATTTGACTTAGACGAAATACAAGATTTTGTAAATGAAGTGATCAACGCATTTCGTTTGACTGATACTTCTGTTAATGCATGGGATTTAGTAGAGTCTATTGTTTACGAATGGCATGAAAGCGCTATTGCAATTACAAGTCCTGAACTTGCAGACGCTTTCAATGATGAGACGGATGAGCTATTATTGACACAGCCATCTGTTACGGTCTCTACGTGAATTCACTTATGGTAAACAGTCCTTTAGAGCAAGTAGAAAACGATAATTTGGAATCATCAGAAGTTAAACTGACAGTTCCAAAAATATCGAAAGTCAATGGAATATGGAAAGTTGTTGCCAAAAATCGAAAGATTAATAAAGCATGGGAAGCTTTAATGCTACGCTATCCAGAAAACACAAACCGTTGCTATGAAGACTTGTGTACCATACCAACAACACAAAAACCTAGAAGAGTATTTCCTTTAAGGGGTAAAAAATACGAGGGAATTTGGGAATATGAAGTGAGTTCTGGAGATAGAGTTTTCTATATTCCTGATGAGAATCAAATGAAAGTGTTTGTTTTTTATGCTGGAAAGCATATTAAACCAGCACCAACTCCGTAACAGCCTTCCGAACGCTCTGAAACCTTCCCAACCCGTTACACCTAAAAGCCCTGTTATTTTGCCCTTAAAAGCGATTTAGCAGGGCTTTAAGATAGTTTGCGCCTTGCTCTCATTCCCTATGCAGTCAAGCCAGCGTGGAACAACCAAGAAGCGATCGCCATTGACAACACTATAAAACCATTAAATACTTCAAAATGTTCAACTCCCTGTCAAACTTGGCAGGGTTTTATATATTTGAAAAACTACCATAATCTCTACCAAAATTTATATGAACAAAAGCAAATTTGCTTAATTTGTACCAGGAGGGATTACTATATTCATAGGTGCGCCCATTCCAAATTCACTAACACCTTGTCCGCAATCAACAAAATTTCTTTGAGATAAAACTTGTTTAAAATTTTCAAAACCCAAAACTGCTAAAAATCTCTGCCCAAGAGTATTTTGATTAAAGCCAGGAATTTCTCTCTTACTGGAAACAGAGAGTGAAACTAAACCAGTAAAAACAAAAGGTTGTAAATAAGCCTTCATTTTAAAATTTAATTTATGTTCATAAAAATCTTTCAGCAATTGAATATTTTCATAATTTATTTTTTCTAATGCATAAGAGAATTCTTGATATTCTTTATAACTAATTTTACGTTCTATATATGCACGAAATATTCTTGCAAAAGGCAATGCTTTAGAAACCTGATCAAATCTATCCAAAACATTAATAATATTTTCACCAATTTCCTTAGCATAATCAGGCTCATCAGCTATTTTCTGTATAAAATCTCGTCTTGATTTTTCATCAATAGACTTACTTTCTTGCAAAAAAGAACATATTTTTTTTATTAAAAAATAATCACGCACAGCCAAAGCACCTTTAGACAATGTATATATAGATCCAAAAATAGGAATTTCTTTTAAAATTTCATTTTCTATTAGTAAATCCATACCTATATCAGCCATATCGGGTATAAGTTTCAAGGTTTCAGAATCATTCAAAGTCTTAAATAAGGAATCACCTATCTCTTGTTGTGCGTTTTTCATTTTTAACTATTAATTAACCATCTAAGTTAAATATCAAACGATCATAGCTTAACCAATATTCAAGCACATACTACAAAGGTTCAATAAATAAACGGAAGCGCTAAGTTCTGTCTTTTTGATTAAAGGCGGTGCTAATTTTGTTAGTAGCGATCGCCCTTTCCCCCCTTCCCCACCTAAAACACGAGTGGGGTTAATTTTGCGATTCTAGGGGTGTGTATGGTGTTGACTGTGGCATTTCACCTGAAATTTGGTGTAGGCGATTTTTGAGGGGGAAAAGTGCGATCGCTTCGCCCACCGCAGGTATCGCGCTTCTCCTCCCCCAATGCCTAATAATTATGAGTAAAAGCCAGTGGGGTAAATTCACGTCCACAGACTACCTATTTTATATATAAACAGTAGTCTGTGGACGCAGCCGAAAGCGATACTGTGTAAGGGATATAGGCAAAATATTAGCTTTACGTCCACAAGGGTAAAATAGCCCAAAAATTGGGCGTGTGGACGTAAAATTTTGACTTTTAGCCAGGGGTAAAACTGAGCAGAAGCGCCACGCCACAGCAGCCGCGTTGCCAATGCCCAATGCCCCAAGATTTAGATTAAAAGCCAGTGGGGTAAATTCACGTCCACAGACTACCTATTTTATATATAAAGAGTAGTCTGTGGACGCAGCCGAAAAGTAAACTGTGTAAGGGATACGGGCAAAATATCAGCCTTGCGTCCACTGGGGTAAATTAGCCCAAAAATTGGGCGTGTGGACGCGAGATTTTGACTTTTAGCCAGGAGTAAAACTGGGGAGAAGTGGGAAGGTTAAGAAGCTTTTGGGGCGATCGCTTATTGAGACGCGGCGACAGCCGCCGTCGCTCGGCAACGCAGTTGCCAGTCCAGCCCACTAATGCCCCATGCCCCGCGCTGACCATTGCCACCACCGCGCTCTTCATTGGGAGCGATCGCGCTTGATTGAATAAAACATTGGGAAAGAAGTATAAATACTTATTTTTTCTAAGTTACCCGCACCACTTGAAGATTTAGCCGCACCAGTTCCGCACCAATTACCGCACCAAAAACAACGCAATATCAAGGGTTCCGCACCACCCGCACCACTTTTAATGGGTTTGAAAAAAACTTTGGGGAAAAATTGCAGAAAATATTTTCAAAAAAAATCTCATATAAAGTTTATCCAACCCCTCAAAACTGGTGCGGGTGGTGCGAGATGCTTACACAGTAAGGCTTCTTACTGCGGGAACTGGTGCGAAACTGGTGCGGGTAACTTAAAAAGTGGTGCGGGAATCGCCAGATAATAGGAATGTGAGCGCTAATCGACTTTCAGCAAGTAGGAGACGCGGCGAAGCTGTCGTCGGTGAGCCATCGTAGATGCCAGTCAAAATCACTGGGGTGGGGAATTTTAGTGACAATGGCCAAGAAGTCGGAAAGCGATCAATGCTGGAAGTTTAGCTTGTCGCTGTAGGCGATCGCTACACATAGATTTCAGAGAAGCGAATTGCTCAAGTTACTGCTAAAAATCCAATGGATGA
>CAZZZY010000070.1:0-13819 GCA_964658545.1 uncultured Acetobacteraceae bacterium
CTTTTTACTTTTTACTTTTGCCTTGTTCGGTGAGATAGTGCAAACAGATTTCAGAATACCTTGCGTTCAGTCAAATGGGATAGAACATCCTGGTGTGAGCGCCAAACTTGTCGCAACTGCTTGCGGGCTAAAAATTGCAACTGGTTGCTAACATTGGGTGAACCTGGCTGAGTTGCATTACCGTAACTGGTAAGTGCCATCGCTTTTACAGGTTGAGAAAATTCAATCGCAGCAACATAAGAATCACCAGCAACAGATTTGAAGCGCCCATCTGACAGTGGAACAAACTTCAAGACGCGGAAAATACCAAGTCCGCCATCACCACCATTCGCAGGCAAATCGACATCACCAGACTGTAGCCGGAAAACATCTCCCCACGCTACATCTAGCCCTCCATAAGTTTTTTCCACCTTAGCTGCAACAGTTAAGAGTGTTGTAACTGCACTTTGAGGATTAGCCAAGCCATTAGGTGTAGTGCGTGGGGAGTCTTCACTCCAGGGTTTGCTAAATAAACTATTGAAGTCTATCGCGTCCACCCAAGCCGCGAATAGTACTGCACCTCGGCTATCTGCATTTGCTTGTCGATCCCAAGCTGACAGTACATTAGCAACTCGATGAGCTAATTCGCCTCCGTACTTCCGGGCTGCTGGAATCAAGTCATCCAAAAGGCGATCTGCCAATTCCATGCGTGTTGAATGTTTATAGGAAATCATTTCAGCAAAAGAGATTTTGTCATCCTCTGCTAGCATCCGCACAGAACGTTGCGATCTAAACTCCATTGGCCCGCGTGGTGCCATATAAGGCGGATAATTATCTGGATTGAGAACCTGGGGAAACGTTGTTGTCCAAGGTGGGTCATTTGTATTTTGTAACCAGCCGCTTTTGGGATCAATTACGCGCGGTAGATCCTGATATGGATGAGTTTTTGTCCACAAAGTTTTAGATGTGTCGCCAGGAATTAAACCTTGCCAGTATTCAAAATCACCTTGTTGACGAATTGGTACTTGACCGTTAAACAGGTGCATGATATGCCCTTCTCTGTCTGCATACATCACCGTGAACATCGGCAGTTGTAATCGTTGCAGGACAGCTTGAAACTGGGTGAGGTTTTGGGAGCGTGCCATATCCCACCACTGTTGTAGTACACCTGGTTGGTCAAGACCCACGACACGTAGTGCTACAGTTTTACCATCTTTACGTGATATGACTGGCCCGTGGATAGAACTTTCTACTACAAGTTTTTTTGAGCGTAGGGTACCGTCTTTTTGCTTCACTTTCAAAGACAGGGTTTTTGTCTTAAAGGCTCGGACTTGACCATCGAAGCGATAACCACCATCAGCTAGTTTTAGTTCGTAGTCATCCCAACCATCAAGGGTGTTTACTGTATGAGTCCAACCCAAATTATCATTAAAGGCGATCGCTAAAACGGGAATTCCCACCAGTGTTGCCCCATAAGCATCAATTCCTGGTGCAGTAATCTGGGCTTCATACCAGAGAAATAAATCTGACCAAGGCAGATGTGGGTTAGCTAGCAGCATAGCATGACCATTTTCAGAATGTGATGGTGCGATCGCCCAACCGTTAGACCCTGCTTGTGACTCATTGCTAGTTACACCTGCGGCTTTTTTGGGATTGACAATAAAAGTGAAATTCATTACCCGCATCAGGTGAGCCAGCACGTCCTCACCTTTAACTGGCAGCACAATCTCAACCTCATCGGCAATCAAATCCCCATGTTTTTGAGCATAAGTATTAATTCCAGTGGCAAAAGCATCAAGATAACGGCGAAACTTTGGATTTTGTGCCAAATACCAAGAATGGGAGCGTTCTGGTACTCCCATAGTTTGTACCCAACGATCTGATTCTAAGTACTTTTCTCCCCAGTATTCGGCAGCCCGTCCTCGTGCTTGACCGTAGAGATGCAATAGCAGGTTGCCATGACTCTGCATCTGCGCCCAACCGAAAGCTTGAAAGGCACTTTGGTTATCCTTGCCATAAATATGCGGTACACCATAAGTATCCCACAGTATTTCAGTTGTTTTTGGTGAAGAGCTAAGGCTTTGGTTTCCTACTACCAAAACAAATATGAGCGCGAGTAAAAACGGTAAAACTCTCAAGATATAGTGTTTATTGCCAAAAGGCTTGAAACCTATAAAACGAAACAATTCTATTTTGCTAATAAACATCAGAGTTAATGAATGGGGATTATTGAATAATCCCCAATAATTTAGACTGTCGATTTGTCTAGATTAGGCTGCTAAAAAAGAGGTAATAAATTCTAGCTACTTCAAACAATGCCTAAGTCTGATGAGCAGATTCTTCCATTTTCTTCTTGAGGCTTAGAGGTCTCATATCTGTCCATACTTCCTTAATATATTCAAGGCATTCTTGCTTGAGACCAGTTTTGCCCGCATCTCTCCAGCCAAGAGGATTTTCTCGGTTGGCGAGCCAAATTGAATATTGTTCTTCGTGATTGACTACAACTTTGTAAATTGCGATGTCTTCTGTTTCGTTTTGATACATATTTGTTGCCTGATAATTGATTATTTATGTTCTCTCACAATCTGACAATGTAGATTAATCCAGCATTTAAGTCTAAATAATATGCCTTTTAATCCAATGTCTTTTCAACTATAACTTGATGAGCTTGATGAATTATATTGACTTTTTTGTGAAATACTTTCAGAAAAGCATCTATGCCAATCTTTGTGTCTTGTTCAAGGTCGTCTGGAAATGTATAATCGTAGTCATCAAAAACAATGACACCTCCGACCTTGACAAGTCCCCAACCTAAAACAGCATCCGTGAGGGCATCACTTGCTAAGTGAGAGCCATCAATATAAAGCATATCATAATTGATAAGAGGCAGCGATCGCATCACATCTTGCGAACTACCAACAATTTTCGTTACCTTATTTGGCACTCCTGTCTGGGAAATGTTGAAATCAAATCTTTCCTGAACGGATTTTATATAACTATCGTTATATTCAAGTTTGTGCTCAATGCTTCCCTCAAAGGTATCTATACACGTGATTCTTGAGGATTCGTGAGTGAGGATGTGATCTAGTAGCCAGCACGTAGACATACCTTCCCAACTACCAATTTCTAGAATATTAATTTCAGGCTTACTAGCTAAGTGTATTAGATACTGTTCCCAGATTGGGAGATTTTTACTAAACCAATCATCTGTGAACTTATAACCTTTGACTTTTTTCCAGGCTTCACCCCGTGCAATAGCGGCATACCCATACATTTTACGGGCAGATTCAAAATCGGAGACTGCTTCGCATCTGATAGCTTCTGCTATTAGCACTTTAACTAGATCTAATGTCCAAATATTAACTTCTTCTATATCTGCTTTCTCTAGAATAGATAGCCAAGTAGCCATAGCCTCTGATTCTTGTTCCTGAAGCAATAGTGCTAAACATAGATGCCAATAATTAGACATCAAAGTAGGATCAGTTTCAATGCTTTGCTTATACAAAGCGATTGCTTCACTATACTTTTGTTGAGCTAGATATTTAGCTCCAGTTGAAGAGTATCTTTCTTCTAAATTATTACTCATCTTTTCTGACCTCATCTTCATGATATTTGATGAATTTTGGATATACAGCATTTTTCAGGTAAATGAAGTACACAGGTCGGGGCACAGCAGTGCTGTGCCCTTCAAATCATCTGTACCTCACGCCTGTTGCAATCTGCTGGATTAGAAAACTTTAGATGCGTTGATTCTGTTCTAAAATATCCAAGATAAATTTCGTTGCCTTTCCCGATTTCTCTATTTCTCGAAATTTATTTTTCCATGTTTCTACTCGCTGCTTCAACAAAAAATCATTTTCTATTTTCTCAAGTAAATCTATGATGAGACTGATAGATGTATTCTTAATGTCACCAACCACGCCTAACCCATGATATTCAATTCTTTCTGCATTTTCTGGTTGATCGGCAGATATAGGAAATACTATCATTGGTACTCCAAAAAATATACATTCTTTAATAGTACGGACTCCTCCATGTATGATTGCTAAAGATGCATTTTCCAGAAGTGCTAATTGTGGCGCTCTATTAGCGATTATTATATTTTCCGGAACAGAGTGTAAGTCTTCAACATTAATATGATCGCTTACTGATACGATTAATTGGTATTCCTCTTTCAGAGATATAGCATCAATTACATTCTGAAAAAAATTTTTAACTTTATTTATACCTAAAGTTTGAAAAGTTTCTCCTGTAGTTCCTAAAGAACAATAAATTAGCACTTTATCCTTCTTTAGCTTTGACCAATCAAAAGAGGGTTCTTCTCTTTGCAAATCTATAGAAGCTTCGGCATAGTAACATCCCTCTCGATAAGAGTCAGGAAAATCTAATTCTTCTGGACATAAAAACAAGTGTGGTAATTTCAAAGGAATATCTCTAGAAAAATCTAACAATTCTAAAGGAATTTCACTCTTAATAATCGCAAGTTTTCTGATAAGTCCTTTATCTATTTTTATTCCAATCAACCAGGCTAAATTTATTTTAATTGCTCTGCCCAAATGTTTAAAAATCTCTTTAGTAAAAGATAATAACTTATCATAGAAACCTATATCTCTAGTTTGCTGTATTAGATATTTTGATGGTGGTAATTCTGTAAACATATCTGTCAAATAAATAGTTGATATTTGGCATTCATAAGCCATAAATGCTATTAAGGAAGCCTCAAAAGGTGCAGATGTACCTATCAATAGTAAATCAGGATGAGTTTCTTTTAGTACATTGTATATTTCTCTGTCTTCTCCTTTATATAAGGAATAAATAAAAGAATTTGAAAGTTTCGTGTATCTTCTTCGCTCTAATAATAACTTTAAACCTCTGAAGTTTAAGTTGTTATTGTCTTGCTGTTGGAAAAATCCTTTAGGAAACCATTTTTCTAGAATTGGCAAAAATGAAAAACCGTATTTACTAACTTTTTCTTCCGAATCTGGCAATCCTAAATAAAACACTTTGTGACCGAGGAATTTGAGTGTTTTGGCTAGCTTGAGAGTGCTATTGAAATCGTTCTGTAAAGTACTAACATAAAATCCAATAGTTGCCATGTTAAAAACTCCCGTAAAACTGTTTTTATTACGATTGAAGCTAGTATTTAAACCAAAGCTATCGATGTACTCAAAGCAGACAAAATTCTGATATTTAATATGCCTAAAAATTATATTTCTACGCTACTTTTACTAGATGGCTGACGCGGTATTGCTTAACTTCCTCAAAAGGTAACTGATTACCTGAGTCCCAAGCGGTCATTACAGAACCGTTTACCTCCACTGTGGCTTCATAAGCACCCTTAATACTTCCATTTTCTGTCGAGAAATTAATGCATACTTCAGCCCACTCTTCGTCTGCTTCATCCATTGCTCTTACTTGACCTACTTTGTGATAATTGAGCCACTCCCAACCCTCTTGCATCCAAATCTCTCGCTCCGCGATTTGCTCAAACTTGGATAAACCAGCCCAACCTCGGTAGAATGGGTATAGCTCTGTGACAGAACCATTCCGGCAAACTAGGAGTTCCAATATTTCAGGGTGCAAATGACCCCAGTAGTGTCCATAAGGCAAATCAATCAGGGTAGGTGCGAACTGGTGTCCCCCGAAATGGCTGCATCGCCACACACGCAGTTGTCCATTAGAAGCAACAGCATATTCAGAGCGCAAGTTGCGATAGATAGGATAACCAAACCGGGCACAAGCAACGTCAATATTACCATCAGTACACACCATTAACTCACGAATCTGATTGGATTGTTGCCGATACTGCTCCCAATCAGGCAGCACAGTTGGTGACTGAAGCAATGTTTCTAATAACGCCTTCACGAAAGAGCCAACTTCAGAATCTGGAATGATAAACTCATGCTTTTCAAACTTCGCAAAAAACTTTGCGGGTCGGCGGTAATAGAGTACGCGAGTATAATCAGGACGAGAGTATTCGCGATCTGGAACGAGCAACTGACCTCCAATCTTGACCCCATGCTCCAAAATCAGCTTTTCTATCAGAGTCATCGCTGACTGGAGCATGGGATTTTCCTGCCAACGTTTTTTAGTCCAAGGAAGTTGCATCTCAAGAGCTAGACAGTGTTCGTAAGTGGGTGCTGAACCAATGGGATCTTCACCATTAGCTTTTGAGACAACACAGCAGAAATGACAATTACTTAGAGAATCTTGCATAATCATGTTCACTTCCTTGAAAACGATTCAAAGTTACTGTTATACCCCACCACCGACTACTCCCTGCTGGCATCATGGTCTGGTAGGATAATTTCTACGTCACGTAACACACGAAAGGCATATCCACCTAAGCCAATAACTAACATGCTTAGTGAAGAGATAACATACAGGAGTGCTATGCCTGCACCACCTCCTGTGCCAAATATCCAACCCAACAGAGGGGCAAGAGTACCATCGGGCTTCATTGCAGGTACAAAAACACGATCAGCTAATAATCCAGATATCAAGCTTGCTAAGGCGAAACTAATCGGTATCACCATAGAACGCATTGCGAAAACACGTCCCTGTAACTCAGGTTTTACTTTGCTCAACCAGATAGCATCATCGGCACTGCCCATTATTGGGAAATTTAGAGATGAACAGAATTGGGCAGGAATCCAAATCAACGGTATTATCCCCAGACCAAACACTGTTCCGCTCAAACCAGCACCCACCATCCCCAGCAATACTGCATGTATTCTGGGCTGGAAACTACCCCAAGCGCCCACGAGCAACGCCCCAATAATGCCGCCCAACCCTGCTGCCGAATAGACAGCACCTAATACTTTAGTATCATTACCAGTGCGTGCCAGAATTAGGGGAGTAAGAAGTGAATCGCTAAATTTATGGGCAAAAGCGAATACCAATACCAATAATAACATAGCAAGCAGACCGGGCCGGGCGGCAACATAGCGCCAGCCAAAGTAGAGATCCAACTTCAGGCTTATGCTCCTGCGCTTACCCACTTTTGTCATGGGAGGTTGCGGGATAGATATTAACAGCACTGTGAGTAAAGCGATCGCAAAAGTAGTGATATCGATAGTTAAGATACCTACCAGACCAATGACTGCGTAGAGAGTGCCTGCCAGTGCTGGTGCGATGATCCTAGAACTGGAACTGGCTAGGAAACTGATGCTGCTAGCGCGACTGTACTGCTGCTTGGGCACCATCATTGATACTGATGCCGAGAATGCCAGTGTTTGAAATTGCTGAAAAGTCCCCTTGACACCGACAGCCAAGTATAAATGCCATAGTTGCAAATTATGAGTTATGTAAAGCAGTAACACAGTTATGGTCAACAGCCCACTCACTGTGTCACCAACCATCATTAAGTATTTACGATTCCAGCGATCTACAATCACCCCAGCTATGGGAATAATTAAAATTTGTGGCACTTGTGCAAAGAAGCCAAACAAGGCTAATGCTGTAGCCTGATGCGTGAGTTCCCACACCCAGATAGTGAAAGCAAATCCGGTCATGCTACTGCCAATGATGGAAACAATTTGACCGAGCCAGACAATAATAAGGGTACGCACTTATATCAATTTCCGATTATGGATTTGCGGTGAGCAGTTCTCAGGTATTGAGATCACGACTGAGACGGGGAATGGGGAGTGGTGTAGTTCAATTACTTGAAACACGCTGTAAACTTAAAGCTTCTGTAATAGTTCTATGACACAATCCCTTAGACTTAGGTTTTGTCTAGTGACGATACCAAGACATTAGAAAGCCAGTGATAAATAGAATTAGTGGTGCAAGTCCAACGAATACGTAGAGAATGCGGGTGGGTAAGCCACCAAATGTACCATAGTGCAGGGGAATAAAGTAATTGAGAACGCGATCGCCCGATGGCATCTTTAAAGCATTGTCAACTCGCAAAACATCACCACTGTACTGGTCGAGATAAACATTACTATTCCCATATTCGACATTTTCCTGGGGTAACTTCATGCGAATTCGTAGAGCATCTTCTGGTTTACTAGGAAAATAAATGCTTTTGGGAACAGCACCAGGTAAGGCAGCATCAGCAATTTTCAGTTGTTTTGTCAGTCCTAATGTTGATTTACTAGCAATTGGCTTGGATACTGGCTCGGTTGGTTTTGGACTGAATGTAACAGCGTAAATAATCGGGGTAGTCAAATCGTAGAAGTTCCAGCAAAAGCCCGTAAAGCCACTAAGGAATAAAAAAACTACAAATATAATACCAGCCACTTTGTGAATGTCAAAGTTTGCTCGTTGGGGATGAGCATCAAGCTTAATTTTGAAGCCGGCAATTAGCTTACGCCAACCAGGCCAGAGAACTACACCTGTGATGGTAAGTATGCACATTAAAAAGGCAGCAATGCCAACAATTACAGTTCCGGTTTCACCTGCCATCAAGCAGTAGTGCAAGTCAACTATTATACTAGTTAAGGTTTTCTCCGATCGCTCACCGATAATTTTACCTGTATAAGGGTTGACAAAAACCTCTATCCCTTGCCCATCAGTTGATGACAACTGCCCCAGGTAGGGAGAAGAAGGAGTATCTGGCAAATAAATCCGATAAAGATGGAGATCACCTCGTGCCGCATACTTCGCCTCAATTGCATTCACCACAGACTCTGGGGATAACTGCACCTGTTGGGGAGTAATTTGTCCATACTGTTGACTAATCATAAAGTGGTCAAAATCTTGCTCGAACACTAACAAGCTACCTGTTAACCCAATCACAATTAGCAATAGTCCAACACAAAAACCGATTGCTCTGTGCAGGTAAAAAACGATAAAGCGTAGTTTTTTCCGATTCATAATCGCCACAAAAGCAAGTTGGATTTTTACCCCTCTCAATCCTCCCGATGCATTGGGGGCAAGAATTAGACTCCCTCCCCAATCCATCCTTAAAAAGTAAAGAGATAATCCCCATAAATAAATTTAGTTGCTCTTCAAGCATTCCTTATTTTCTTCTTTCTTTTGCCTTTTAACTTTTTCCTTTTGCCTTATTTGGTGAGGGTGAGGGTGGAATCAAAACTGTACGGAAATAGTTGCCAGAACAGTCAAAGGATCTCCGGGACGCAGGTAATAGCCTTGAGATACATAATACGTGGTGTCGAAAAGATTCTTGACGTTGAGACCATATCGCCAATTTCCTTTCTTATAGAAAATAGAGGCATCAGTTCTGACGTAGGAAGGAATGATAACTCCATTGTTTGGTAGATTGGCTTCGGTATCGCCGACAAAAAACAGTCCTCCACCGAATCCCAATCCTTTAAGGGAACCACTTTGAACTTCATAGGTTGTCCAGAAGCTAGCAGTATCCCTTGGCACACCAACCAATCTGTCACCTACAGGCAGTTCATTATCCTTGCTGACATAGGTATCGTTATGGGCAAAGGATGCAATCACATTCCACCCAGGCAAAATTCGCCCAGAAATATCCAATTCAATACCTTCACTCTTGACTTCTCCAGCTGCAATTGAGTAGTTAATATTATTTGGATCGGTTGTAGGTACGTTGGTTTTTGTAATATTATACGCTGCAAGTGTTGCCGAAAGCTTCCCATCGAATACCTCGGTTTTAATACCTGCTTCATACTGGGTTCCACGAGAAGGTGGTAATTGGACTAGGCTAGCTGATAGGGTATTGTTGGGTGCAAAAGACTCGCTATAGCTGGCGTATAGGGAGATTGGTTTTATCGGTTGGTAAACTAGTCCCACACGAGGTGAAAAAGCTTCATCGTAAAAATGATCTGTAGAAAGCAGTGCACCATTGTTATTCAAGTCTATGTTTCTATCGTTGTAGCTGACAAAATCATATCTTCCACCAACCAGTAACTTCAAATTAGAAAGTAATGTCACCTGGTCTTGCAAGTAAATAGCTGTAGTATCGGTATAAGACCCCCCTCTGCTTGCTGTATCGACGAAACTGGTTGGCAGTGGCGCACCATATACTGGATTGAAAAGATTAATCCCAGGAGCGGCAGTGCGAAGGAAATCACCAAACTGGTTTTGCCAACTTAATTCTAAACCCAGGAGCAGCTGATGATTAATCGAACCAGTTTTGAACTTGCCGACTAATTCATTTTGCAGTTCAAATGTTTGACTATAACCGGGACCTGCTGCAAGCGTTCGCGATATTGTCTGACCATCCGCTTCAAGTGAGATTGGTCGGACAACCTCATTAAAACCAGAAGTAGTAAGGTATGCTGAAAAGGCACTACGCAGCCGTAAATTTTCACTGAAGGTATGATCTAAAGTCAAGTAAAATGCATCAGAGTCAACATTGTACTGATCAGTGCTTGGTTCTCCTAAAAAACGACTGATGGGAACTTGAAAAGATTGAGGAATAGGTGGCAACCCATCATAAAATGTTCGATTTTGATCAGTATGCTCATATTCCAAAGTCAAATTTGTATTATCGCTGATCTTATAGGACAATACGGGCGCTATTGAGAAATATTGCCCGTGAACAAAATCTATAAAACTCCCAAAATTTTCATAGCCAACATTCAAGCGATACAACAACTTTTGGTCAGAGGTAAGTGGCCCAGAAATATCAATTGAGGATTTGTACTCACCGTAACTTCCGACTGTAAATTCACTTGCATAATAGGGAGTTGCAAGCGGTTGTTTGGTGACATAATTGACCACACCACCTGGTTCAAACTGACCATATAGCACTGAAGCAGGACCTTTGAGAACTTCGACTCGTTCAATGGTGTTAGGATCGATGTAGTTATCTCCAGCTTGGAAACCATTTCTCAGACTATTGAACGTTACAAATCCCCGAATGATATAAGCATCTGTGTTAGCACCGTAACTACCTTGTAGTGAGACACCACTGACATTGCGGGCAACATCGCTAATCCGGGTGACTTGCTGATCCTGGATGACTTGTTGGGGAATAACTTGAATTGACTGAGGGATATCGCGCAGTGGTGTATCGGTTTTAGTTGCAGTTGTTGCATTTTGTACTTGATATCCATCTCGTTCACCCGTCACCACCACTTCAATGGGCTGATCAGTAGAAGCTGCTGGTTGTTGGGGCTGAGTTGGAGTTGCAGGTTGTTGTGTTGTCGATGCAGTACTAGCTACGCTAAAAATCAAACCCTCGTCAGGACTGTCAAACAACTCGACAGTCGGTACACTCGTCTCACCCGTTACTGTCACCCGGATAGTATTGGCATTAAAATTCGTGACTGTTATCTGTGTCACACCCTTTACAGGTTTATCTGAGCGGAATGTGAATGCTTCGCCCGATGGTAGGCGCAGTTGAGCATTGGGAATGTCAGTGATGAAATTGCTACCAGCACTGCGATTGACTAGTTGCAACTGTTCGCCTTTGCTTGTCTGTAAAATCACCTCCACACCTTTAGTGGTGGGATTTGCCTTCACTGAGGTAACTTGCACAACTTCACTTTGTGGCGTGTTTGGTGGTGTTGGCGACTGCACTAGCATTCTGGCGCTCTGGGCTGGATGCTCTATCTGACTTACTAGCCGAATCTGTCGGATTGGTTCAATAGTCTCTCCTTTGGTAATCAGAGGTGTTTCTTGAGTAGAACTCGCGTCAGCATCACCAGATGTCGTATTCTTATCAACTTTAATTGATGGTATTTCCTCGCTTCTAGCAGGACTTGTGACCAACATGATCAAAAGACCTGTCAGCAACAAACTAGGAACAAGTTGCTTAGACTTCATTAGACATCTCCAGAAATTAATTATGCGTTACCCAAAATTCTTCGTAGGCACAATTCATGAATTGTGTCTACGTCATTCCCACTCCTATGTCTATTAGATATAGGAGTGAAAATGCATATCAAAGCCTTATGCAGTCAGGATCAATATCTCATTTTTAGAGATGTTTATTGTTTTTCTCTCACCAGAACCTTTACCTTTCTCTAGTTTGTGTATAAAGTTTTCTAGACCATGCAATCCTATGTCGGTGAGTAAAAGGGTAATTACCCTTCCTTATGGTGCGCCAATTTCCATTGGATTAAGATTTCCCTGGAACACAAAACCTGCTTTTAACCATCCTTTGATGAGTTCCCGCTTTGGGAAATTTTCCATCATGGTCAGAATGGATTCATGGGCGATGTTGTCAAAAAAGCCTTTGATATCAGCTTCTAGAACCCAAGTATGTCCACCTGCTCTGTTGAACCCTACTTTGTTAAAGCATTGTCCTATTGCATCTGAACTTCCTCTTCCCGGTCGGAAACCATACGAGTTTTGCTCGAATACAGCCTCCCATTCGGGTTCTAGTGCGTTCTTTACTATTGCCTGTTCGATTCTGTCACGCACGGTTGGGATTCCGAGCGGTCGTTTTTTGCCGTTAGGTTTGGGTATTTCTACCCGTCGTGTTGGTTTGAGGTTTCCCCCTTTCCAATTGTTTACCAGAATCACCCTGGCTTCCGGGGTATTGATGATTTCTTTATCAATGCCTGCCGTTGCCTTGCCTTGATTGGTCTGGGTAATACGCCGAACTGACAATAGTAGATTGGCGTAGCTTATGAGCATTAGCTTCTGCAAGCTCCTTAACTTGTGGAAGTTACCAAGCTTTCTCGCACGAAAGATTCTTTGACGCAAGTTTCTAACAGTTTTGTTAACCTTTTTCCATTTAATCTGGTTCCAGTCTTCTAGCTGTTTCTTCAGTCCATTTGTTGTCATTTCTGACATCATCTAACTTGTCCTCAGACTAGATTCCATTGCTAAGGTTTCTTTCGTATAAGACCCAGAAGAAGTCTGCTTCCCTTTCGGTTAGAGGTAATGTTTCGACCCCTATCAACCCCATTACAGGGTGGCGTTCGCTTTTTCTTCCATCCTTTACCCTCCAGAGAGTTCGGTCTTTGTTGCCTCGGACTTACTAAGATTATTCGACCTCTCTTAGACCCTGTAGGGCTTACCCTGTTGTATCGTTTAGTTGTCTATTCCCTTTTAGATGCTGTCTTTTCTGCGGTGGATATTATGTTCACACGATTATTGGAAGCCCGACCCACTAATCCATCCACGCCCCTTTTGGGTAGAGCCTGTCAGCCTGATTTGGCTCTTTGGTAAATCACGCAGTTTATCGACAGTTCACATTTGTTCATCATTAGGGAACTCCCTCAAGCCCCTGACCGCATTAGGCTGGCAGCTTCGGTTACTTTCGTGGTCTGCACTCCGACTGTTTCGTTACCTACTAGGTCGTGACCGGACTCCTGAGAGTCTTTTACGTGAGGGTAAGGGGTGTGAATCCCTTAGCAAAGACGGCTCTGCATACTAAACGACCATTTCAGGTCGCGCCGGACTGGCTACCGTGATTTACTAATCAACGAATCGCACTAGTTTATATAGGGTTTCTGATGCCACCTAGAAAAGAGGACAAGGGGAGGGGGAGACAAGAGGACAAGGGGAAAAAAGAAAAACCCCTGGTCCACGCGGTTTCAAAAAGAGTGAATTCATTTATGCAGAAGAAGAAAAATTGTTCCCTTGATTGCTTGCAACTAAGTACGTTACGTCCTTGTTTCAGAGCCAATAGATTTATGGTGTTTTCCCCTTGTCTCCTTATCCTCTTTAGCTGACCCTACCGTAGGAATATTATTAAAATTTATTTGCATTAAGTAAAGCAAGCTTAATAAAACAACAAAAAATCAAAGTTTACATATATTAGAGAAATCTGCATAACATTATTGGTACTAATTAAACCATAAAATTTTCTTATCTAAGATTTAGATATAGAAAATTTTCATCATAAACCTCATCTATGTTGAGAAGCGTAGTTTTTGCCCTCACCCTAAATCCCTCTCCCTTGTTGGGAGAGGGACTTCTTTCCAGCTCCCCTTCTCCCAAATTT